>JAUWEO010000088.1 GCA_030608245.1 Candidatus Latescibacterota bacterium | reverse complement strand
GGATTTCCCGTTGGAGCAGCTGCGCGTCCTCGTCGGTGAGCCGAATCGGACGACCGATCCCCATTCCCTGGTAAGGTTTGGTAGTACGCTGAGGCCAGAAGATAACGATTCGCTCACCCATCCCATGCATACTCTTAATTGACTGCCGTTGAAGTCCCGTCCCAAATGCCAGCAGAAGCACCACCGCCACCGTTCCCCAGGTGATGCCCAAAAGGGTCAAGAAGGTGCGAAGCTTTTGGGCTCTCAGGTCCCGGTAGAACTGCGAAAGGAATCCGAAGCTGCGCATAATAGCCTGTTCCCTAAGTTGTTAATAGTGGCAGAGAGATATTCCTCCCCGTTCTTCTTCTTATCTTTCTCTCGTTTCTTACTTTATCTCTTTCTCCGGTTTCTCCAGCACCTCTTCGTCCTCTTTGAGACCCGACACGACCTCGATATCGATCCCATCGGACAGGCCAGTCTCAATCGCCTTCTCCACAGATTCCCCTTCCTTTGGACCGGGTACTTTCACAAAAGTGCTATCGTTGCGAAATTCCAGCACTCGTTCCGAAATCATCAGGATATCCTCTTTCTTCTTGAGTATGATATCCGCATTGGCCGAATATCCTGAGCGAAGGGTTATTCCCGACTTTTGATAAACAGTGATTTCCACATCGAAGACGATGGCGTTCTCCACTTTACGAGATTTAGGGGAGATTTTGAGCAATTTGCCCTCCATATTGTCATCGGAAAGTGCGCCGATCTTGATCTGGACAGGCATCCCCTCACACAGTTTCCCCACATCGATTTCATCCACCGTTCCCCTGAATATGAGGTTTTCCATATCGGCCAGTTTCATCAACTCTGTGCCTGCCTGGTAGGAGGTGAGTGGAACTACAGGATCTCCGACATTTACAAGCCGCTCTAAGACGTAGCCATCTATCGGTGCCCGAATATCGGTATCTATGTTCCGGTCAGCGATTTTGATCTTGCCGCTTTCTAACAGGGCAAGCCGTTCTTCGGCCAGATGTTTCCTCAACAGCGCCTCTTTGTAGCGCTGTTCCACCTTTTCGTAGGCCTCCTGGGCCAGCAGCCCTTTTTCTTCGAGTTCTCTGGCTCGGTTAAGGTCCTTGTCCGCCATCTCCAACTCGACCTCTGCCAATTGCAGGTTGCGTTTAGTTTGGGCAAACTCCAGCGGAGTAGGTTCGGGCTTGACATCAATAAGGGGTTCGCCTTTGCGCACCTTGTCTCCCACATCGGCGTAAAGGTGTTCCACAATGCCCGAGACTTTTGACTTAACCGAGATCTCGTGCTCCGGCTCAATCTTGCCCACGGCTAAGGCCTTTTCCACAATCGTCCCCCGGGTGACCTTCACAGTGGCCGGGCCTTGATCTTGTTTCTTGCTGGAGCTTTTGACCTTTAAGAAAACGATGCCACCCGCTACTATCAAAACCGGGATGCCGATGAGTAATAGCTTCTTCATGTTTACCTCCTCTGGTCTGGGGTTACCAATTTTTCATCAAGGTTTCGCCATACGATATTCTTCTGTCAAGTTCTACTGAATCAGACTTGAGAGTACACCAAAATGTTTCAACTGTCCAGCATTTTTTCGGGCTGGCCTTCAAAATGGAATCCACAGCGCAGCGGAGCCGCAACCCAAGAAAGCAACCGCGGATTGCGCGGATTTTACGGATTTCAAAACATAAACCTCATCAAAAAACGATGTCTGGCGAGTTTGTAAGTAAAGGGAAGGATAACAAATTTGCGGCCTTTACCTCCATCCTCTGAGGTATTCCAGCGTTTTAGGCAAGTCCACCTCCGGGTCGCCGGGTATGCCACATTCCAGGGCCATATACTTATCGAAACCGGCTTCCCTCAGAGCCTGAAGCCCTGCTTTGAAGTCGGTGTGGCCCCAACCAGGCAGAAGCCGGTTGCTGTCGGCCAAGTGAACATGCCAGATCAGCTCACCAGCCTCCCCAATCGCCTGGGGAATATTCGCCTCCTCAATACTCATATGGAAAAAATCGGCCATTATCTTAAGTCCGGAACTGTTTATCTTCCTGACTATCTCAACGGCCTGCTCTAATCGCTTGATAAAATGGGTCTCATACCGATTTAGAGGCTCCAGCAGGATCACCGAACCAACCTTTTCGGCGTGGAGGGAGAGTTCCTCCAGAAGCTGAAGCAGAAGTTCTCGCTCTGACTCAATAGCATCCCTATAAGGTGAGAGGTCTGGTAATTGAGGTTTTCCAAAGATGGGCACTACGATCAATCCCACTGCCCCGATGTCGGCAGAGACCCGGAGCAACTCTTTGATATCGCTCACCGCCAGTGAGCGATCCTGGGGTTCTGGGCTCAACAGGCATCCCCGGTAACCAGCGCAGATGGAACTGGGTTTTACCTTGCCTTTGGCAGTGAGCCGGGTTATTTCCCGACTCCTCTGGGCCAGTCCACTGCCGCCGAACTCTATCCCCTCATACCCATACTGCTCTAACCGGGCAAGCTTCTCCTCCAAACTTCTTCCCGGCACCATTCCTTCTTGACAAGACAATTTCATGTTCTGCTCCCTGGTTATGTGGTTAACTGGTCAATTGGTTGGCTGGTTGATTGGTGGGTCGACGTCACCCATAGCTTATGCTCAATGCCTTCTTCACTTAATCTGCAGGTCAAGCTGGAGCGAAAACTCGCATTTCTTGCCCTTTTGGGTCTTCTGCCAGCGGTATTTTGCCGAGAGTTTCCCCCACTTCATTTTTTGGGCCACAAAAAAATACCACTTCACCCCTTTGCCATAGATAAATCTGGAAAAGGCCGCTCCAGGATGATCGGTTTCGAATTCATAGATTCTTGAATCATAAGAATCTGTCTTAAAAGTGGTTAAACGTCCACAGATAGTCAAAGAATGCAAAGGGCTGATGCGGAAATCTAAGAAGGCAGAGATCCCTTGCTCGCGGCGGGAATCTTCAAAGCTCAGGAAGATTATTTCTGTCCTTCCCTTTAATCGCCGTCTTTTATTCGGGTTCCAGCACGTATCCAGGCGTATTCGGTTGTTCCGCCGTCCCAGGGCTTCTTTGCCCCGCTGATTGTATTTAGACCGGAGATCAAGAAGAAGATCAGCCTGGCGGGAAAATTCGTGAACTACCACCAATCCCCACTTGTCTCCCCGGGTGGGGATTGGCTCATAATATCTTCGGTAGGGATGGTGGTATTGATCGACATAGAACAGCAGATCTGTGTTTTTAGTGGGGGAACAGACCAGCGAGGCAAACAGGCCGGTCTCATTATACAGCTTCCCGGAGGCAGAGAAGGCGGAGCCGTGGAAGCTGTGGAAGTCGCGGCTGTAGCTTCGGGCTAAGGCTGAGACCTTCACCCCTCTGATTTTGGAGGTAGCACCCCCGAGAACTGCCTTGCCCCCATTCCTGCATAAAGCCGCCTCGCCATAGAGATTTAGGGTGGGCCAGGTGATATCCCAGTCCATTCCCCAAATGGAGTTGTTGGACCCAGTAAAGGCATGCCTCTTTCTCTCCAAGTCGTAGTTGTGAAAGGCGGGATTGAAAGAAGAGAGGGCAAAGCTGGCTCCAAGTCTCAGGTTCTTTCGGTCACCGTACAGGATTCTACCGCCCACCAGCTTTTCGGAAAGCAGATCCTTTTTGGCCTTCTCGGAAGCGGTGATGTGATATCCACTGGTAAGGAGTGTTTTTACCGTGCCGTTTTTGTTCAGACTGGCATCGAATCCGCTCTGGGAGAAAAATATTGCCCATTGGGTAACCTTGAAGGATTTCTTCAGGAAAATCCCTCGCAGGGCGCCGTTCTCCACACTGGAACGGTAGCCAACAGAAGAGCTGTCTTTTTTCTTAAGCGACCTGGGATTGCTTATTGAGTAGCTCCAGCGGCTGAAGACCAATCCCTGGGCAAACCCAGGCCGAAAATCTCCTGCCACCACCTGATCAATTCCAGCTATTTGTTCAAGCTGAAGGTAAGCGGCCCTGAAATCGGCTAAGTCTCTTTCCCCTGAATCTTTCTCGGCCAACAGACCAAGTTCGTACCTATCGGCCGCTGAGAGACTTAACCTCTGGTAGAGAGTCAGAGAGTGTGGCAGCCGTTCTCCCTGTAACTTGCTTTTCTGTTTGACCCGGAGACGCTCTTTTAAAACTAAGGGCAGAGGTCGGTGTACAGTGACATAAGGGCGCAGGCTTTCGATTAGGTCTCTATTCAGACCCTTTATCCGGGAAAGCTCGCTTTTGCTCTTAAACGGGCCGTGCCTTCGGCGGAAGTCGACGATCACCTGTGCCTCTTTCTCTGAAAGCCAGGGGATAGCCAAGAGGTCAGATACCCCCGCCCGATTCAGATCAACGGGATTAATCTCTAAGTCGGCAAGCAGCTCTGAATAATCGGCCTCGGAGTCTAAGAAGGCTTCTATAGGGAGGGAAACCTCCGCCTGGCTCAGGCTGGAGATGAAGAAAGAAGTCAAAATGAAGAGAAACGCAAGGAAGCCGTATCTTATCATTGGGCGATAAACTGGCTATCGGAGAAGAGCTATTTTGACAATCCTGTCTCCATGAATGGTGAGCAGAAACATGCTTTGATTGGTTCTTTGACGGAAGGAGATCTCTCCGGATACCCCTTGGAATTCCCAAATTCTGTCCAGTGTCTGACAGAGTTGTTCTCTGGTCCTGGCCCCTTTTTGCCAGGCCCGAAGAATCAGATTGCCAGCGTCATATCCGAAGGTAGCCACCTTGGTGGGATTCCTGCCGTATTCTTGCCTGAACCGATCAATGAATCTACGGGTAGGGGGAGAATCGTTCTGCCTAAAGTATTCGGTTACAAAAATAGCACCTTTCACATAGTCCCCCCCCAGTTGGAGAACTTCTGGGGAATTCCAACCGCTTCCACCCAAGAGCTGGGTTTCAATCCGCCAGAAGGCAATCTGAGAAGCAATGAGAGCAATCTCTTGGGGAGCTCCCACCACCAAGAATCCCTCGATGGTGGTTAACGGAACCAGTGTTTCCGTTGTATCCTGCATAGCCAGTATCGAGTCCAACGAGTCAGGGGGAAGCAATTCTAAACCAGCTTCCCTCACCTTTTGCAGTTGGGCCCCGAAATCTGTTGTTCCGGTGGCATACCACTCCCGAAGCAGTATTTTTCCGCCCAGCGTCTCTGTCCGTTGGACGAAATTATCTGACATCTGCTGACCACGAGCATTTAGGGGAGCCAATACTGCCAGCGTCCTAAGACTCAAGTCCTCCACCGCATACTCGGCTATTCGCTCTGCCTGGACTCGAGGAGTAGTATTCAACTGGAAGATATACTCTCCAATGGTAGTCAGCCTGTCCTGGTTTGCGGTAGGGGCAATTAGAGGGATTTTTGCGCAATTTGCCACTGCCGCAGCAGCCACGGTCGGCAGGCTGAAGACGGGTCCTACCACTGACAGTAAATTTTCAGACTCTGCCAATTTCTGGATGGCCTTGACTGCTCCAATAGCACTGCTCTTGGTATCTTCAATTGTTAGAGTAAGCTCGGAGGCGTTATCTGCATCCCGCAAGGCCAACTTCGCTCCAGCTAACAGGTCTTGTCCAAAGGTACTATCTGGTCCGGAAACAGGGCAAAGAAGACCGATAGCTGGAAGTGCAGGAGAAACAGGCTCTACTTTGGGTGCATAGGTTTTAGCAAGACCTCTGCGCTGAAGTTCTTCGACCTGTAACGGCGAGAGTCTGGTTTCGACAATCCGGCCGATTATCTTCTTAGCCCTTTGCTTCAATCTGCTGTCGCCTTTGTTTCCAACGACCTTTGCATATTCCTCTACTGCATCCAGATATTTTCCCTGCCGAAAGCGGCACCCACCAATGAGGTATACGGCATAGGGGGCGTATTGAGTTGTGGAATAGGTTTCCAGCAATTTCTGAGCTGTCTGGATTGCCCCTTCATATTCACCCAGTTTGTAGAGGGTTCTGGCTACCATAAGCTGTGCTGCGGAGGATCGTTGGTTATAAGAGAATTGCAGAATTCCCTGGAAAACAGTCAGTGCAACCTGAAAATCGCCTGTTTTATAGCTTTCTACTCCTTGGATAAAAAGAGTCTCTGCCCGGGGGGTAAAAGTCTCGCCACTACAATAGGCAGCATAAGAAATTAGCATAATAGCCGAGAAAACAGTCAACAATGGCTTGGACAATCTATATTCTCCCATCTTTACACCAGCTTTTTCCGTAGCTACAGTCTCTTTTTGCCTACTATGCAAAGTTCAGTATATCCACTCTTCAATAAAGATCCTTCCCAAATAGCAGGTATTGTGGTGTCAAGTAGCTTCGTTATAATCCCATTCGATCATATTCTGCCAAAAATCCTTCAAAAGAGCCCGTCAGAGGAATCTGGATTTGCTTGCTCCAGTAGACCCCCTGGTTGGCGTGATGCTTTTCTATCCTCCACCGTTTGAGCTGCAAACAGCACTCCTCCGATGAGGCTGACGGCAATACCTACAGCGTAAATCATTAATGACAACGAGAGCGCTTCACAACTACCTCTGCCAACCGTGGACAGCAAGAACACATATCCTGCCTCCCGTATCCCAATCGCATTTACAGAGAGAGGAAACATGCTTATGAGTCCAATCACCGGGACAAACAGAACGAAGTCAAGGAGAGATAAACCCAACCCAAGAGCCTGACTCACACAATAGCTGAACACCACAAACAACAGTTGAGCACAGATAGAGATAACAAAGACCTCTGCCAGTTCCTTAGGGTAATGACGGTAGAGGTTTACCGATTCAGAGAAACGGACTAACCTCGTCCCTATTCCCATTGTCTTGATCTTTTCTAATGCTTTTGTGAGGCAGAGAAAAAACCGCTGGTCAAAAAAAATAAGCAGCGAAAATAGTACCACAAGGAGAACCAGAAAACTCAATATTAAAACATAGTGGCCGTCCATCCCTGGGCCTATGAATATTAATGAGAATAAAACCATACAAGTGATAGCCGAAAACCCCACTAACCGCTCCGTGAAGACAGAGGCCAGGGAGACAGCTCTTTTTCCACTCAGCTTTGCAGTGCCGTAAGCCCGGTAAAGGTCACCCCCTACACTTGTGGGAAGGAAATTATTGAAGAAGAAGCCGATAAAATACAGCGACACCAGTTTTTTGAAGGGAAGGTCAATCTCTTGCACCTGCAGTAAGATATGCCACCGCCAAGAGAGTATAAAAACTGTGGAAACATAGACTAGAAAGGCAGCTAACAAGAAAAACAAATTGGAGGAACCTATTATGGAAAGAACTGCCTTAACATCAGTTCTGGAGATCAGGAAGGCAAGTAAGGAAATGCTTACCAGCACCTGAAGTGCCTTGAGAGATTTTCTTCTCATCATGTATTCC
>JAUWEO010000138.1 GCA_030608245.1 Candidatus Latescibacterota bacterium | reverse complement strand
AACCTGGTTGATTCCCTCCAGTTCGTATTCCACCGGGTCTTCTACGGTAATGATGTTCTTGTCGGGAGAATTGATGTAGTGGAGGGCAGTATAAAGGGTGGTCGTCTTACCGCTGCCGGTAGGGCCGGTCACCAGCAGCATACCATGAGGCCGCTCTATGGCCCTGACGAACTTTTCCTGTTCTCCCGATTCAAGTCCCAGCTTCTCTAAGTTCTCAAACAGATTAGCTTTGTCCAGTAGTCGCATAACCACCTTTTCCCCGTAGACAGTAGGGAGAGTGCTGACCCGGATATCAACATGTCTTTGTCCAATCCTTACCCGACAACGGCCATCTTGTGGTGTTCTCCTCTCAGCAATATCTAAGTCTGATAATATCTTAATCCTTGAAATAATGGCCGATTGCATCTTCTTGGGCGGTGAGTTCACTTCCGTAAGAGCACCATCAACCCGAAGGCGGATGGACAAAGCCTTCTCTCTGGGCTCAATGTGAATGTCAGTCGCTCTCTGTTCCAGGGCCTGCAACAGAAGAAGATTAACTAATCTCACCACCGGGGCATCGTCCGCCTCTACCATGAGCTGATCTACATCTGTCTCTCCGTCCTCAAGTTTTTCGACCTCAAAGGTGACTATGTCTTGAATACTCTTTTCTAAATCCAGATTTTGTCTGTAGTATCTCGCTATCGCCTCTATTATCTCTCTTTTCTGGGCTATGACAGGCTCGATCTCACAATCCGTATAGGCCTTAATAGTATCGATAGCAACAACATCAAAAGGGTCCGCCATCGCCACTTTAAGCACTCCGTCTGTGCGCGAGACCGCCAACAGGGAGAAGGCCTTTGCCATCCGTTCAGGAATCATCTTCACCGCCTCAGGATCAACCGTATCAGCAGAAAAGTGATATCTTTCTGCCTTATCATATACTTTACGATGGCGCAAGCTCTCGCTGATCCTGTCAACCGCACGCCCCAGTTTACTTAAATCTAAGGGCTTTACAAAATAGTCATAGGCACCTTTTTCTCTGGCCTTCACTCCGGACTGGAATGCCGGGTCCCCCGTTATCACAATGATCTTCAGAGCAGGCTTGATAGACAGCAACGACGGCAGCAAACTTACCCCGTTTTCACCCGGAAGACGCAGATCTAAAAAGGCTATGTCAATCGACTCTTTGTTTACGATTTCTTTGGCCTTCATCCCATTAGCGGCAACAAAAATCCCGTAGCCCAAATCTTTAAAAAAGTCGGAGATCAGTTCACGAATCTCTTTCTCGTCATCAATTACAAGGATATTTATACCTTTTCCCATTATTTATCTCCCTACCAACCATCCTGTTTCTTGTTCAGTGAATTCGGTCTCACTCGTGAATGGTTACTCTACCAGAATGTGCTCAACAGCAACATTCGTGCCAATTACGCCGTGGCCGATATATCGCCAGGGCGAGCAAGACTAACACTAAGTATTTTAAGTAAAAAAGGAACTATCGGCGGAGGATAGACTCCCAAAAGGAAAAGAGCACAACTGGAGGTTTTGTAACAATATGTTACAAGACAGGAGGGGAAATCGGGTTGAGGAGAAATTTAGTTGCCAAACAAGGAATGGCGGAAGAAGGCTGGTATGAAGGACAAAACGGCGCTAATGGAGACACGAAGAAGGATAATCCTGAGGTATGTTACATTATGTTACAGAAGTAAACTTTTGTTACATCCATCGAAGAAACCGGGTGAAGTTCGGATGTTACAAGGAAAAGACAAGTTAATCAGGACGCAGATTTTCGCCGATAACCGCAGAAAATAATATTTATAATCTTGACAATCTGCGTTTATCTGCGTCCGATAAATGGAAACTCCTACGCTATCGAGTTAGGTTTAGGGTGCTATTCGTTGATGTTATAGATTCGCAGCTTTCTATGCAAGGTCGGCCTGCTGATGCCAAGAATCTGCGCTGCTTTTGCCCGGTGACCACCGGTATCCTCAAGCACAGTCAGGATATGCCTTTTCTCAACCTCCTTGAGAGGCAGAGGACTTGGGAAGGACAGGGGTTCTAAGGGTGGACCTTGGATCTGTTCCGGCAGATTCTCTGCCAATAGGGTGTCTTTGTCTCCCGCGGCAATGGCTCTCTCAATAGCATTTTCCAGCTCTCGCACATTTCCCGGCCAGTCATATTGCAGCAGACGTTCCATTGCTTCATTGGCGATAGTAAACGAGTCCGGAGAGGGGAGGTTTCGGGACTGCTGGACGAAAAAGCGGACCAGCAGAGGGATATCCTCCTTGCGTTGACGGAGGGAAGCGACATCGATCCGGGCAACATTCAGCCGATAAAACAGGTCTTCCCGTAGTATGCCCTGTTCAACCATCCTCAGTGGGTCTTGGTTGGTGGCGGAGATAATCCGAATATCCACCGGTATCGACTTGGTACTTCCGACCTTTCTGATCTCTCTCTCCTGAATAGTTCTCAACAACTTCGACTGAAAAGAGAGCGAAGTCAGACCGATCTCGTCCAGGAATAGCGTCCCCCCGTTGGCGTCTTCAATAAGGCCCGTTTTATCGTACAGCGCTCCGGTGAATGACCCCTTGGCATGGCCGAAAAGCTCGCTCTCTAACAGTTCTTCCTTCAGTGCGGCGCAGTCAACCACTATCAGAGGTCTATGAGAGCGGGGGCTATTTTCATGGATTGCCCGGGCGATGAGCTCTTTACCTGTCCCGCTTTCTCCTGCTATCAATATGTTACACTCGCTGGGGGCAAATTGGTTTATCTCCTGGTAGAGCTTTTGCATCACCGGACTTGTCCCTACCAGTCCATAGAATATCCCTCTTTCAACAAGCTTCTGGCGTAACTCCCTGTTTTCTTGTAGAAGCAGGTGTTTTTCAGATGCCCTCCTCACCGAAACCAGTAGTTCTTCCATATTCAACGGCTTTGTTAAGAAGTCGTAAACCCTTGCTCTTAAGGCCCTAATCACAGATTCCCTATTACCATACGCAGTTATGATAATAACATCCATATCAGGGTGGGATTCTTTCAATCGAGATGTGAGCTCCAGACCATCTATTCCGGGCAGTATCAGGTCAACCAGGGCGATCTCGATTTGCCTGTCCTGGGCTATTCTTAAGGCTTCTGGGCCATCCCCGGCCAATTCCACCTCATAGCCATCTTGGGAAAGAGTTTCTCTGAACATCTCTCTTATCCGTGGTTCATCGTCAACCACTAACACTCTCATCTCCAAACCTCACTGCTTGGGAATTACGGGGAACTGGTAAGAATGGATCAAAAAAAGACTTCGCTTGGGCACAAGTTGCATATTCTATCCCAGATTCGTTACCATTTTGAAGGGTCCATCTCTAATGAATCTCAACCCATACTGGGATTTAAAAATAATATATGCGCTCAGCACTCACAAGTCAAGCTCAAATTCTGGAATGTACCCCAAAAAGGGCCTGATTCTGTAGAAGTATCTGTTCATCAAGTTCAGATCTTCTGGCTATCGTCCAAAAAATGGTTGACATTTGCGAGAATGTTAATTATCTTCCGATAACAAAGGTTCTTAATAGTCAATAGTAGGAGGAAATCGATCCGCATGAGCGGGAAATCTCAGAGGGAAAAAGTGCCTCCGACACTCTTGATAGTAGATGATGAGGAACGGGAGAGACTCCTTGTTGAGGAGTTTTTCACTAATCAGGGCTACAGGGTCATTTTGGCTTCATGTGGCAAGGAAGGGTTGAAAAAGTTTGTGGAGACAGCCCCTGCTCTGGTGCTGCTGGACATCCGTTTGCCCGATATAGGGGGCATAGAGGTTCTGGAGGAGCTGAAAAGGCTGAATAAGGAATGTCCCGTGATCATGGCAACAGGATACGCCTCTGTGGGGTCGTCGATACAGGCGATGAAGCTTGGGGCAGTGGATTACATAATCAAACCTTTTCGCCTGGACGAGTTGAAGTTAACCGTTGAGCGGGCCCTGGAGAAGCCAGCACCAAGTTATCCACCCCACCCAAGCACCGCAAAGCCCACAAGCGGATTTGACAACATCATAGGTGATAGCCCGCAAATAAAAATCCTCCTGGCCACAGTGGCCAGGATGGCAAAAGTCGGCTCCGCCACGACCCTCATTCGAGGAGAAAGTGGAACCGGCAAGGAACTGATCGCCAGGGCGATTCACTTCAACAGTCGCCGATCCGATCATCCCTTTGTGGAGGTCAACTGTACAGCCATACCGGAAGCTCTGCTGGAGGATGAATTGTTCGGGCACGAGAAAGGTGCCTATACCGACGCCAAAACGCAACGCAGAGGACTTCTTGAGCTTGCAGATGGGGGCACGCTTTTCCTGGATGAAGTGGGTCACATAAACCAGGCGCTGCAGGTGAAGCTGCTCCGGGTCTTGGAAACACAGGCTTTCAGGCGGCTCGGCGGAACTAATGAGATCCAGGTCTCCACCAAGATCGTCGCCGCCACCAACAGAGACCTGGAGGAGGCGCTGGAGAACGGCTCTTTCAGGGAGGACCTCTACTACCGACTAAATGTGATTTCCATTTCTCTGCCACCACTGCGGGACCGGGGTGACGACATAATCCAGATCGCAGAATACTACATTGATCGCTATAACCGAGAATACGACCGGAAGATACGCGGGCTGTCGCCTGAAACCAAGGCATTTCTGAAACAATACCATTGGCCTGGAAACGTAAGGGAACTGAAGAATGTCATTGAACGGGTGATTCTTCTGGGAGATGGAGATATCATTCAATCTAAAGACCTGTCGATCGACCGGCGCCCAAAAGAGCAGCCGACACAGGTGGCCAAACCAACAGTGGAAGTCGCAGAGACGGGCGAGGTGAGGGTGGTCTTTCCGCCCAGTGGAATATCGCTTGAGGCTGTGGAGAAAAAGCTGATCGAACAGGCCCTGAAGGTGACAAGATGGAACACCACCAAGGCAGCCCAACTGCTGCACCTAAGCAGAGATACACTCCGGTATCGAATTAGGAAATACGACCTTGACTCCATGGGCTGACCGCTGAGGGGCTCCGGTGTCCAATTCCAGAAACGCAGCCAACAACAATAGGAACCCCCCAAAGTAGGTGATATGACCCTACTTTGGGGGGGTTCGCTCCATATATTAAAAGCGATGCCCCGTGTCTCTTTTC
>JAUWEO010000140.1 GCA_030608245.1 Candidatus Latescibacterota bacterium | reverse complement strand
TTGGCCTGAATATAGTAAGCAGAGGCTATACCCTCAGGGGTCTCCCCTATCTGGATTACTTTCTCGGCGGCGCTAATGCACTGGTCGTAGAGTTTAAGCTTGTAGTACACATTGGCCAGCCGGGTTAGAATCAAAGCCCTCTCATGGTCGGTTTCAGCAGTCTGTAGTATCTCCTCGTAGATCGGAATTGCCCTTTCTGGACTTTCCTTCTCTGCCAAGGAAATAAGTTGGATACGGGCATTGGCGGCCAATTCTTTCTCCTCACCTCTAACAACTATCTTCAAGATATCAACTGCCTCGGCGTCCCTTCCCATAGCAGAGAAAAGCAGGCCCACAGCAAATTGCGTCTTTAGCCTCAACTGGTCGGAAGGCCGGTTGTTTAGCACAAATTCGTAGTCAACTTCTGCCTTAGGAAAACTCGCCAGGGCGTGATAAGATGCCCCTCTACCAAAGTGGGCATCATTGACAAATTCCTCTTGGGGGAATCTTTGTATAACTACAGTATATTCTTCAACTGCCTGGGAGTATTCTTTATTCTTCTGATAGAGTTTCGCAGTCTCGAAGTGAGCGGTAGCTTCTAACTCTTTGTCTCCACTGGTAGCTGTCAGCAGCTCGGTCAGGATCCGTTGGGCTGCTGTTTCATCACCTGTCTGGAAATATAAATCTGCACTGGCAATAGAGGCTGCCACATAGAATTTCCCTGCCTCTTTGGTCACTTTCCCAAATGCCTCCCGTGCCTCTGTTGTCCTGCCCAGTTTTATCAAAGATTGGCCCACAGAATAATGGGCCTGGTTGGCCAGTTCGTTCTCTGGGTATCTCTCAAATATCTTATCATATTCAGCAATCGCCTCTTCGTATCTGCCCTCATCATAGAATATCTGACCTATCCGTACCAGAGAGGGGGGTGCTGATTGAGAGTGGGAAAACTCCTCTACAGCCCTGTTGTAATAGGCAAGTGCCTCCTGGAGCTGGTTAAGCTGTTCCGAACACCAACCAGCATCATATAGGGCGCGGGCCCTCCGCTCCGTAGGGCAGTCAGGAAACTTAACAAGCACATTCAGGTATTCCCCCTTGGCCTTATCTAAATCGCCAGCTTGATAATAAGCGTCTCCGATAGAGGCCTGAGCATCGGGTGGATAAGGACTCTTAGGGTAGTTAGTAATAACCAGGGTATAGGCCTTTATTGCCTCATCATATTTCCTCCAGCGCAGGTAATTATGGCCAATATCCAACTGTATCTTCGCCTTGTAATCACGCTCCTCCACGGTTTCCTGGGCCAGCACGTATGCGTCGTAAGCCTTTTCATGGTCACCCATCCGGTCCCGATAGATCTCGCCGATACGCATGAAAGAGTTCTCGTAGAGCCTTATGTACTCGTTAAAATCTACATTTTTCCCTTCCCGAAAGGAGGCACGCAGTATCTCATACATCTTGTCGTAGAGGGCTATGATCTTCTTGTAAGACTCGATAGTCCTATCATAGTCTCCTAACTTGTCATAACAGAATGCCTTAAGATATTCCGCCTTGGCAACAGCAGCGCTGCGGGGGTATTTTTCCAGAACGTTGTTAGCAGCGGCGATGCTCTCTTCATACTCATTCAATTTGGCGTAACAATCTGCAACCTGGTAGGCTGCATCGGCTGCATAATTGCTCTCTGGGAATTTACTTTCCAACTCCCCAAAGACAGAGATCGCCTTTTCATATTTCTCTGCTTTATAGAAACTCACCCCAGTTCGAAAATATGCCTTGTCTACAAATCTGGATTGTGGGTATTGGGCAATGAAGTTTTGATACTCTTCAGTGGCCGCCAGAAATTTCTGCTGGTAGAATCTGGTCTCAGCGATCTGAAATCGAACATTTGCCCTGAAATCTTCAGGGACACTGGCCTCTTTTAGCACCCTTCGGTAGTCTTCCACCGCCTTGTCGAAATCCTCAAGTTTCTTGTGGCAAGACCCCAACTGGTAAAAAGCAGCCGCTTTTATCGGGAGCTTAAACTCTTCGGTTATCCCCACTTCTATTTTCCGTACATTTACTCCCCAGTGGCGAAATCTGATGATCTTCGAGTATTCCTTGGTGGCGTATTCATACTCCCCGATAGCATAGTAAGACTGCCCATTTTCAAACCAGGTCATCAGATTCTGCGGAACAGGTAAAAATAAGCTTGTTCCCAGGGCCACCAGCAATGCAGTCACCACAACTTTCACTGGCATAAAATTCCCTCCCTTCGGCAGAATAAGGGTTTAGTATAGATAGATAAATTAAGAGTCAGAGTTTAATATAAGAGAGTTTATCTGTTTTGTCAAGTCATTTTTGAAGCTACTAAATCCTTCTTGGGGCCTTTTTTAAAATCACTCCACCCCAGCATATATCTGCACAAATATAGTGTTTGATGTTCTCCTCACATCATCCGGTAGGTACTGGGTACTCTGACGGAATCCAACCTTGCTGGTTATCTTATAGCCCATATAAGAGGACGCATTGGAGAACTGAACTGCAAAGACCAAATTATGAAAGTCTTCTAAATCCGGTCTTTCAGCCAGGTCTTGGTACCTCGTGTATTCCACGCCCGATTCCAGTAGCCCATATTCAAACAAGGGAATACGGTTTATCAGTGAGGGGAATATCCAGAGGTCCTTTTGTTCTGGTTCTCCCTTGCCCAGGGGCGTTTTTCGAAGGAACATCCCCTTTATCCTCGGTTCAAAGGTTATACCCTTCATAGAAGCCAGACGATAACTGGCCTTGCTAACGATGCCCAGCATCTCGGACTGATCCCTCAAATCAAGCCGCGATTTTTTTTGATGGTAAGTGTCGTATTTAAATTTGTTTATAAAAGTGAGGCGGTCAATCCCGACATAGTTGAAGTCGGTATAAGCGCTGTTTACTGTCGTATTTTGGCAAACCAACGGGTCACTGAACGCGATCATCCCTGCCCGAGTACCAAGTAATTGCTGCCACTGCACCAGGTCATCGGGGATGTTGTCCCGGACAATCTTAAAGTTATTGAACATTCTGAGGATCCCCACCCCAGGAAAGCTTCTCTCTAAAGTGAACAGGGCATAATTGGCCTCGCTTCTTCTATCACTCGATAGGGTCCATTCGTGAAGATGGCCAGCGGTGAATTTCACTCCTGGTAAAGCCTCTACCCCCACATAGGCATTATACCCCCGGTGGTCTTTTTTGAAGGGATAATCGGGTTCCTCATCGTTCTCGAACCTATCGATCACCGTGTTATTGTTCATATCCATTCCAAACAGATATTCAGGGGGATCGACGGTGTGCCTGAGGAAAGGTTCTTCATAATCGGGCCAATAGTTCCAGTTCTGGTTGAAGTCAGGCACTAAGTCATTGTTTTCATCCAGACCTGGGAATACCCCTCCAGCTATCGCATCTACACCCCTTTCTGCATCGCTGCCCCCCGCTGCCATCTGATTGCTCCCTTTGCGCCTCCAATCCGGCCATCTATCCTGATCGTCGTTATCGTCAACAAATTCAAACCAATATCTATGTTTATTATCGTAGTAGACCTCCCCTTGAATGCCTGTGAGGTACATCATTGTGTTGTAGTCGGGGTCCATACTGAAGGCCTCTGCATAGGCATACCAGGGATGGGCTAATTTCTGCAGAGTCATGTACCAGGCATCAGATTTGTCAGTGGCAAGAGAATGCTCTCTAATTTCAACTTCTGGATTGTTGTTAGGGAAGCGTCTATATCTGGTGTTGATGTCATATTCAGCCCTCAGGCTGAAACCAGCCAGATCGTTCAATTCAAAGGTCAACCCATATATCTGGTTTGCGGTAGGTAGACCGTAGTCAAATACGACCTCCTTCTGATTGGTAGCATCTTTCACATTTCCCAGTGCTTTGGTAACAAGGAGGAATATCTCTTCTCCCTTTTCATCTCTCTGAGCATTTGAGGTTATCTCAATCTTATAATCGTTGGCCAAGACAAATTTGAAGGTCACTTTTTTAAAATCAGAGACATCCTTGTTCTCTCCCTGCTTATCTACATAAGCCCACCCAGAGATATCGTAGACCAATAACAGTTCCATATCTCCATTGGCCTCCCAGTGCCCTTCGCGCAGGATTCCCCCTTTAATGACCGGAGTTATATCGGCTTTCCTGCCGTTGATGAAGATACTTTCCTGAAAGAGCATAGTCCCGGCCTCTCCGTCTTCCGGGGAGTCGTCGGAGAACCTAACAGTTATCTGCAGGACTCTGCTTGCATTCTGCCAGGTACTCAGCCGTCCTTTTAACGAATAGTCTGCCCAATCCATCCGACTATGCCCGATATGGGCGTTGACATAAGTTGCGCCCACACTTGCGAAGCGCCCCACCTGAACAACCCCTCTCAGTCCCACAAAATTGGTAAAGTTAGTCATAGCCTGTGGAAGTGAAGTATCTTCCTCAAGCACATTTCCCGCCTGACTGGCTCGAGAAGTCAGCACTGTAGCGGCATACTTATCAGAGAGGAAGTCCATCTGAACGCCATTGAAGGTAGGCTTGGAAAAGGTGAGGGGGGTCAAGGTGGTTCTAATCTCGTTGCCCACTGTTAAGGCGGTGGAGTATTGCCCTTTTCTCGTGGAAGATATCAACACATTGTCAAACCACTTGGAAAACTTCGGGCTCTTAAACACAGCGCTTCCGAAGTCCTTGGGCATATCTTGACTCCAATCGTAGACCTTCCACCCCTTGGTGATATATTGCCCATATATGTCATAATACCTGTACCCTTCTAAGCCGATGTTTGTGTAACGGCGGTAGATATCCTTTGCGTAGTTGGTGTACTGCCACTGCTCCCATCCGAATTCGCTGTACAGCTCTTGCGGAACATACCATTTTCTTAAGGCCGGTTCGATAGCCCCTACCATCACCTGAAGCCCTTCTGGTTGGAAAGCCGTCGTTCTCACCTGGGCCCCAACCGCTGTACAACCCAACAGAATCAGCATTATGGAACACCCCCATAGCCTTCTGAACATCACAGACCTCCCTTCTGCTTAGAAATGAATATAGCCCTCTGCGGTCAATAGATTCTTCGTTCCGCTAACGCTCCACTCAGAATGGCATTCTGCCGTCCTGTCATTCTGAGCGAAGTGAAGAATCTC
>JAUWEO010000016.1 GCA_030608245.1 Candidatus Latescibacterota bacterium | reverse complement strand
AACCTGTGTTGTACATCGAGAAGGGAGCCCTGCAGGGTTCCCTTCTCGATAAATCAAAACCTACGGTGAGTACTCTATAAAAGACAGGAGATAGCCCGATGACGTTGCCTCATTTCCTGTTTTTTGTGTATAGACAGATTTTAATTTGGAGGTGATAGAGATGGGAAAAGTAATCGGCATTGATTTGGGTACAACGAACTCCTGTGTAGCAGTAATGGAGGCTGGAGACCCAGTGGTGATCCCCAATGCAGAGGGCAGCCGCACTACTCCTTCGGTGGTTGCCTTCACTCAGGATGAAGAAAGAATAGCGGGAGGAGCAGCTAAGAGACAAGCAGTAACCAATCCCGAGAGAACTGTCTACTCCATCAAGAGATTCATGGGACGAAAGTATGGTGAGGTCGCCGGAGAGATGAAGCAGGTTCCGTACAAGGTGGCCAGAGGACGGAATGATACAGTAATAGTGGAGATTGACGGAAAAAAGCACTCTCCCCCAGAGATCTCCGCTATGATTCTGCAGAAAATGAAGCAGACGGCCGACGACTATTTAGGCCAAAAGGTGACCCAGGCGGTGGTCACTGTGCCTGCCTATTTTGACGACAGCCAGAGACAAGCCACCAAAGATGCGGGCAAGATCGCCGGATTAGAGGTCCTGAGGATAATCAACGAGCCCACTGCTGCATCCTTAGCCTATGGCCTGGATAAGAAGAAAAACGAAAAGATCGCAGTCTTCGACTTAGGTGGAGGTACCTTTGATATCTCCATCCTGGAACTGGGTGAAGGTGTCTTCGAGGTCCTCGCCACTAATGGAAACACCCACCTGGGTGGAGATGACTTTGACCAGCGGATAATAGACTGGCTGGTGAGTGAATTCAACAAACAAGAGGGAATTGACCTGCAGAAAGACCCTATGGCCCTTCAGAGGTTGAAAGAAACAGCAGAGAAGGCCAAAATGGAGCTCTCTACGCTCATACAGACAAACATTAACCTGCCTTTTATTACTGCAGACCAAAATGGGCCCAAGCACCTGAACATAACTCTAACCCGGGCCAAGCTGGAACAACTGGTTGAAGACCTTGTGGAAAAAGCGGAGGGGCCTTGTTTTGCGGCCCTAAAGGATGCTGGACTTAAGGTTTCTGACATCAATGAGGTGATTCTCGTTGGCGGAGCGACCAGGATGCCCAAGGTTCAAGAAATGGTGCGGAAAGTATTTGGCAAAGAGCCTCACAAAGGGGTGAACCCTGACGAAGTGGTGGCCATAGGTGCCGCCATCCAAGGGGCAGTGCTCACCGGTGAGGTGAAGGATGTGCTGCTGTTAGATGTAACCCCACTTTCCTTGGGTGTAGAGACTCTTGGGGGAGTGTTCACTAAGTTGATCGAACGCAACAGCACCATCCCTACCCGCAAGAGCGAGATATTTTCCACCGCTGCTGACAACCAAACTTCAGTAGAGGTCCATGTGATGCAAGGCGAACGGGAGATGGCAGTGGGCAACAAGACTCTGGGACGCTTTATGTTAGACGGTATCCCCTCTGCTTCTCGTGGAATGCCGCAAATAGAGGTAGCCTTTGATATTGATGCCAACGGCATACTCCATGTCTCTGCTAAGGATAAGGCGACCGGGAAAGAGCAGAGCATTAGAATTGAAGCCTCCAGCGGTCTTGTCGAAGAGGAGGTCAACCGTATGGTCAAAGAGGCCCAGATGCATGCTGCAGAGGATAGAAAGAGAAGGGAAGAGGTTGATACCTGCAATCAGGCCGACCAGCTCATTTATCAGACCGAGAAAAATCTCAACGAGATGACCGATCGAATCAACCCGGAGGGGAAGGCTAAAATCGAAGCTGCCGTCGAGCGAGCCAGAGAAGCTCTGAAGGGCAAAGATGTGGCAGAGATCAAATCGGCCACAGAGGCGCTAAACCAGGTCTGGCACGAAGCGGCCGCCCAGATGTATGCCCAGACAACGCAGGAGACCTCAGCCGCTGGGACCACTGAGGGAAAGCAGCAGACAACTGCCCAGAAGTCGTCCGGCTCAGAAAGAGGTAGGGCCGTGGATGCCGATTTTGAAGTGGTGGACTGATACTACAGTATTGATAGATAAAGAAGGGGCAAGCGATTCCTGTTTGCCCCTTCTTATTGCCTGTTTGTGGGAGAGGACTTCTGCCCTAAATATTTTTCATTTCCCCTCTTGAGAGGGATTGGGGGTGTGTCCTTGGGTCAGAACACAAGTTCCCCTCTCTGTAGAGCTTTTTCCTCGGGCTTTGGAATGGTTTTCCCTGGTCGTTGATGTAACGGGCAAACTTCAGTGAGTTCGGTGCCTCTTATGAAAACCTCGCTTCGTTTCCGGGGACAATAGGGGGTGGCGAGCTTATGACTCTCGGCACAGATCTCCAGTTCCACCACTGTTGGTGGCATCTGAAAATCCTTAGCGGACAGTTCCAGGGAGTCACAGGCTGCCCTCATAAATCTAGCCCACACAGGGAGGGCTACGGCAGCAGCCGAGGCGTGCTCTTCGCCCAGGGGGATCTTTTCATCAAAGCCAACCCACACCCCAGCAACCATCTGAGGGGTAAAGCCGACAAACCAAGCATCGGTAAAATCGTTAGTAGTTCCGGTTTTTCCTCCGGCCGGTCGTCTGAACCCATACCACAACCTTGCCCCTCGGCCCGTGCCCGCGTCCATAACCGACTCCAGCATAGACGTCATCACATAGGCAGTCGAGGCCCTTAACACCTCCTTTGCCGGGCCTTTTTCTCTCTGTTCAATGATATTTCCGTCTCTATCAATTATAGAAAGCACAGCGATAGGTTCCACTCTGATGCCTCCGTTGGGAAAGACCCCGTAAGCGGAGACAAGTTCGACAAGTCGGACATCACATGAACCTATGGCCAGGGAGTAAACTGGGTCTAAGGGACTGGAAATTCCCATCATCTGAGCATAACGGCTCACCGTTTTGGGTTTGAGTTTCATCATAAGTTGAATAGTAGCCACATTTCGTGACTCTGTCAGGGCCTGGCGCAAGGTAACCGGACCTTTGAATATGCGGTCATAGTTCTCAGGCTGCCACAGGCTTCCGTCAGGCATAGGTAAGGAGATAGGGGTATCTAAAAGAAGATCGGTAGTACGATATCCGTTGTCCACAGCGGCAGTGTAAACGAAAGGCTTGAAGGCTGAGCCTGGTTGTCTGAGGGCCTGAGTGGCCCGGTTGAACTTGCTCTCCTGGAAATCTCTTCCCCCTACCATAGCTAGGATGTGGCCATTGTGCGGGTTAATGGTTACCAGTGCCCCTTGGACCACTCGAGTACGGAGAGAATCAACCTGAAGAGAATCCTGTAGGGCAACGGGAAGAGAGTCCTGAAGGGCAAATTGCGTGTCTGCTATCTTTTGACGCCGTGCCAACTGTTCCAGCAACACCGTCTCGGCAATCTTTTGGAGCTTCAGATTTAAACTGGTATGGACTGATACCCCCTTTTCGTAAAGCAATTGGCTTCCGTATTTCTTCTCTAATTGCTGCCGCACATACTCAACAAAATAGGCCGCTTCTCCCGGTTCTTCCAGTTGGGGCCGGAGTTCGATATCTTGGCTGGATATCTCTTCCGCCTCCTCTCCGGAGATCATTCCCAGTTCCGCCATCCTTCTGAGCACGTGGTTCCTTCTCTTTAGGGCCCTCAGAGGATAGTCCAGGGGAGAATAGAGGGTAGGTGCCTTAAGTAACCCGACCAGGGTGGCACACTGATTAAGAGAGAGGGTCTCTACATCCTCACTGAAGTATAAACGGGAGGCGGCTTGTGTGCCCCAAGCACCGTGCCCAAAGTAGACCTGGTTTAAATACATCTCCAGGATCTCCGATTTGGAGTATGCCCGTTCAATGCGCACGGCTGTCAACTGCTCTTTGATTTTCCTCTTCAGTTTTACCTTCTGGGAGAGGAAAAGATTGCGGGCCAACTGTTGAGTGATGGTGCTGCCGCCCTGTACTATTCTGCCCGCCTTTAGATTAGAGAAGGCAGCTCTGAAGATGCCGCTTAAATCCAATCCCCAATGCTGCCAGAAACGGCGTCCCTCGGTGGCTACTACAGCATCTATTAACTGAGTGGATATCCTTTCGTAAGGCACATACTCTCGTCTTTGTTCAGCAAACCTTTTTAAAACCTTACCGTTTGTCGAATAGAGAGTAGTAATCAGTTTCGGCTTAAAATTCTCCAACTCCTGCAGGGAAGGCAAATCTCTCCCCAAATAAATAAGAATCCCTGCCAAAACCGATATGTAAATGGCTCCCCAAATGAGGAAATAGATCAAGAATCTCTTCAAACAGGCCATTGGCTCCTTAATTCGGTTAGGTAATGTGGAGACAACCCGGCGGGTCGTCTCTGCTCTACATCACAAAATCGAGTGTTGCCTAAAATTGAGCTGCGATCGACACCCGCTGCGAATTATTGAGGTCTTCGTGTTGCAGGAAAGCGTAGTCAATATCGAGGCGGTTGTACATCCTCAGGCCGGCTCCGGCAGTAAACCTTCCTTGCTGCGATCCCAGCCGCAGGGCAAGCAGATTCCGAAAACGGTACTCCACCCCACTGCTGAAGTTCAGATCGTAACGGTCGCTCTCTTTTTCTGCCCTCAATTCGAGGGCACTGGTCAATTCGCCGCGCAGAAGAGCAACTGGCCAGAAACAGGCCAGCCCTACCCGGGCAGAGGGAGTAATCACATCTCCAGCCCCTGTGTCCCACCTCACCGGCGTGCAGAACAGATCGGAGAGATTAGCCCCTATAGACAAGGTGGGTAACGGACGGTATAAAAATCCCAGGTCGATTCCGTACCCAAAGGCGGTGTTGTCCCCCAGTCTTCTTAGGATTAACTTAAGACTGCTGCCAGCAGAAAGCCTGGAGCGTATCCGGTGCCCAAAGGAGAGATAGAGTGCCCAGTCGGTTGCGCTTACCCTCCTTGAAACGTAAGGGCGATTCTGAGAAAGGTCTAAGGGCTTAGCAGGGTCTTTCAGTTTGGTGTATTTTATGTCATTCACTCCGATCCGAAACAGGCTTACGCCAAAGCTTTGTTCAGCCTTACCGGGGATAACCACAGCTATGAGGTCATTTTGGATCACTCCGGCGAAGCGCTCCGAGTGTTGAAGTAGAAGTTGAGTGGACCTTGACTGGGAAAGTCCAGCAGGGTTGCAATATCCGGCGGTAGCATCCTCGGCTAAGGCAACGAAGGCATCTCCCATTGCCAGTGCCCGACTGCCGGCACCCAAGCGGAGGAAATCTCCCGCATACCCGGTAGCCGCTTCTGCCGGCTTGCCCGCCCAGAGGGAAAAAACGACAAACAACAATGCTAACAGAAATAAGAGAGGATTCCACTTCAGCAGAAAAAACCCCAGGGAAGTGAGCCTCAATCGCCGCCTCGCCCCTGTTTTGCCGTATTTTGCCGAGGTGGGCTGAGAAAGCTTTTCAGGGAATCTATCCGACTGCATTAGAAAGACCTCACTTTTGTTCGTTGCTCGTAGCTATTCAGCCACAATTCTTCTCAACCTCCCGCAGGTTCGGAACCTGCGGGAGGTTGCTTCTCTTTTCTCATATACTTACAAACATCTTGCCGGCGAGCTGTTTAACCAACCCAGAAAGCTCCAGGGAAAGCAGAATAGAGAGGGTTTTCCCGGTTGTCATGCCAGCATCAGCGGAGATTTTGTCAATATGTTTCGGTTTTGGGGAGAGGGATTCAAGGACTGTCCGTTCTTCGGCGGATAGTTCAGGCAAGGCAGATGGGGCTATAGGGGGTGGCTTGAATAGCGTAGGTGCCATAGGCCACAGCTCCTCTATTATATCCTCTATGGTCTGAACCAATTTTGCTCCCCGTTTAATTAGGGCATTTGTGCCTCTGCTTTTGGCTGCGTTCACATTGCCAGGCACCGCAAAGACCTCTCGGTTTTGGTCTAAGGCGTATTTGGCGGTGAGGATAGCACCGCTTCTTTCACCGGCTTCCACTACCACTACTCCTAAGGAGAGGCCACTTATGATCCGGTTGCGACGGGGAAAATTAGGGGCATCTGGAGAGGTTCCCATAGGGAATTCGGAAACCAAGGCCCCCGTTTGGGCGATCTTGGTTTGCAGTTTCAGATTCTCAGGAGGATAGACCACATCGAGGCCACATCCTAAAACGGCCACTGTCTTGCCTCCCCTGGCCAGAACTGCGCGATGGGCAACAGAGTCAATCCCCCGGGCCATCCCGCTTACCACTGTGATTCCCCTGGCAGCCACCTCTCTGGCGATCTTCTCGGCTGTTATCTTCCCATAAGTTGTCGGGCCTCGGGTGCCCACAATAGCCACAGACTCTGATTTTAAGCACTCAAGGTCGCCCTTTACAAAGAGAAAAGAGGGGGGATCATGAATTTGACGGAGCAGTTCCGGGTACTCAGGGTCCTGGAATCCCACCATCTGCACCTGGTGTTTTTGGATACCTGCCAATTGCTTTTTAATGTAGGATTGGTCTCTGTAGTTCTTGATGGCCAGGGCGGTCTTTTCGTCCATTCGGGGCAGTTGCATCAACTGCTTCACCGAGGCATCCAACACTCCCTTAGGTGAGCCGAATTTCTCCACCAGTGCCTGAAAACGCGATGGACCAATCCCAGGAATAGCTAACAGCGTGAGCCAAGAGCTCAAATCCTCCACTTACTTTCTCCCTTGTTGTGTGGGGGAACACACCTCACTGGTTGACGGCTTCTGTTAACATCTGGGCAAGAGTAAGTTTGAGTTCTTCCACCCCTTCGCCGGTTACCGAAGAGATCGCCAGCTCTTCCGCTTCTTGCTCGTTGTTCACGGGGGAGGGACCGCTGTTCCGGGGAAGGAGGTCGATTTTGGTTAAAGCAACCAAGCTGGGTTTTTGCGGAAGGGTACTGTGAAACAGCCCTAATTCCTTCCGAAGCGAATGGAGGTCTTCTTCCGGCTGCTCACTGGTACTATCTATCAAGAAAAGCAGAATCTTTGTCCTCTCGATGTGGCGGAGAAAGCGCAGTCCCAGGCCCCGTCCCTGGTGGGCACCTTCGATCAGTCCTGGAATATCGGCCATCACAAATGAGTCGAACTTACCAACAGGCACAATGCCCAGTGTTGGTTCCAGAGTAGTAAAGGGATAATCAGCAATCTTGGGGTGAGCGGCGGAGAGTTTGGACAGCAGAGTGGATTTCCCCACATTTGGAAGTCCCACCAATCCCACATCGGCTATGAGCTTAAGCTCCAGGTGCAGAGTTTTTTCTTTTCCCTCGGTGCCTTTTTCGGCCCAGCCTGGAGCTTGACGGGTAGAGGTAGCAAAACGAGCGTTTCCCCTGCCTCCCTTTCCTCCCAACGCCAGTATCTGGGACTGTCCGTCCTCAACTAAATCGGCCAGCACCTCCCCTGTCTGAGTATCTTTGACGGCCGTACCTGGGGGCACACGGATAATGAGATCCTTCCCCCCCTTACCGGCCATCTGTTTCCCTTTGCCGTGTGCACCTCGCTGGGCCCGAAAGTGTTGTCGGTAATGGAAGTCAAGCAATGTCCGCAAATTCCTGTCTACGCGGAAGATTATATTCCCGCCGTTGCCTCCGTCTCCGCCGTCAGGACCTCCTCGGGGCACAAACTTCTCCCTTCGGAAACTGACGCAGCCGTTGCCGCCGTCTCCTGCTTTTACATGAATCTTGACCTCGTCTATAAACATAGCGCAAATTACCTCGCCACCACCCGCTCTAAATGCAACTATTCAACCACTAAAGCACCCCGATACGGTCATTTTCTTCCCTACGGGGCAAGCAAAGACACAAAGGCAACATATGTTACTTAATCTTGGTGTCCCTGCCCCGTACCCAAATGGCTCAAAACCTATTTCGGTGCGGGGTGAATATCTTTGTGGCTGAACTGGTGCCTTTAAATAATAACTTAGACTAACCTGAATGTCAAGCTGTTTTTCAGGTAGGGTGCACCTATGTGTGTGCCCCAATTTGGCAGTCACATAGGCTTCGCTCTGAAGGTCGCAAAGCCGAAGGATCTGTCTCTACGAAGAGGTGCCTGGAATCCTCTATTTCACAGGGGTTGCTGCTATCATCAGGACATTCTTGGCGTTTTGAGGATAAAGAAAAAAGCCGCCTTCTTTAGGGTCGAAGACGGCTTTTACTGATCAGACTCAACCGTACAATTCTTGCACTTACTTAACCTTCAGTAAATTCATCAAATTAGTAGCAGTTTCTACCAGTATCTGGGCCGATTCTGGGGCAAGCATAAGATTACTGTAGTACTTGTAAGCCTCCTCGACCTCATATCCTCCCTTTTCGAATGCCTCTTCGGTGGGGATGTAGCCTACAACATCGTTAGCATAGCCAATGACAAATGTCCTGTTCGGTGAATGTTCCTTAATTGCCAGGCCAATCTGACAGAATGCCTCTCCCGGGATAGCCACTATGTATAACTCACCGATACGAATCACCTGAACCTCTGTGGATACAGTATCGGGTAGAGTTCCGCTCTCCAGTAGTCCTATTGTCTCTTGGGCCCAGTGTTCCATTGCCTCGTATATCTTGCGGTTTATGTAGGGCCAGTCACGCCCCTCTGAATAATACTGGTGACTATAATGTTGGAATTGAGTCTCTACCTGTTCCTTGGCCATCCTTTGGAGCGGAAGCTCAACATTCCTGCTTGCCACTGCCAGATCCAGACTGTGGGTGGTTTCAGTAGAGGCTATTACTTTCACAGCCTCTGCCCCTAGGATAGTGCCTATTCTTTCGACCGGTTCAAAGCTGTTGCCCCGCAGATAAGGGTTGATATCTCCACAGGCCCCATTAGTGTAGAGAGTTATCGGCTTACCAGGTAGGTTTCGGTCCACGAATCTTACGGCCGCACCCGGGAAATCTGCTGATACCAGGCGGTTTTCGTGGGAAAGTACTACCCCGTGACAAGGGTAGTTGAGTAGAGCTGCTATTGGATTCTCATTGAGGTCTTCGATCTTTAGTACCCCAAGGGTAGAATCTACGATCGCATCTTTGTTCTGGCTGGAAGCTGCCCTTCGGTTCATGCCCACGGCAACTGTGCCCTGACCAAAGCCTGCCCTGCTCTCTTTCAGATTTTTCTCGGCCCAGATAACTGCTCCAGCCAACTGCTGATAGAGGACGGACATCCAGGTTTTGTCTATTTTGCCACAGTTGCGCAAGCGCAGGGAAGCCGGCCCGGAGTGGGTATGAGTGCAGCAGACCATCACATTTGCTCCGGGTATTTCAGTGTTCTGAGAGATTAGACCTCGAACTGTCCCCACAGACCCTTTGGTTAAACCCAGCAGATCGCAGGCTACTATGGCTACCCTCTGGCGGCCGTCGTCCAGGACCAGGGCGCTGGCGTACAATTCGTCGTGGATGCCGACTGATGGCTGTTGTCGCCCCACATATCCGCTCAACTCCGCCCCCACGGGAGGGGTGATGTTCACCTTGGCCACTCCGGCCTTCATAGTTGAACCACCCTTTTTTCAGCAGCACTGTGGTATGCAGCCAGAGCTGCCTCAAGCGTTTTTAATCCATGTTCTCCAGGAACATAGGGGTCTTTTTCTGTGTTCACCACCTCCACCCACTTTGGTTTGGGAAAGTTGCCCCAAACACCCAGCGTGTAACCGACCCATACCTCCAGCACCTATTATCCCCACTTTTAACATTGTTCTATGCTCTCCCCAAAATGTAGTCCATAGCCTTGGAGGTATTGTAGATCAGACTTTCGGAATAACAGGTGTAGGCGGGTATCATCTCGGCTGCTGCGAAGCCGTCGTAGCCGATCTCTCCGAAGGCGGCCATAACCTCAAGCCAGTCCACATCCCCTGCTAGAAGGTCAACGAAACCGCCCAGGGTGCCCACCGACCTCCTGAAGTCCTTGAAGTGGACCCGTTTTATCCTCTGCCCCAGTATTCTGATCCATTGTTCCGGGTAACCAGTGAGGATCACATTTCCTACATCGAAGTAGACCCCCACATAATCGCTTCCGACTTTGTCCACGAATTCCCTCATTTCCAGAGGGCTTAACAGGAATTTGTTCCAGACATTTTCGATGGCGATTGAGACCCGATGCTTCTCTGCCTTTGGGGCCAGTTCCCTCAGGGCTGCCAGCGAGCGTTCGTAGACCGTGTCATAGGGAACAACTCTGCTGCCGGGGATAAAATCGGCCCCTACGGTCCCCGGCACCACCAGGATGGCATCGGTTCCCAGCCAGGTGGCTACATCCAGCATCTTCACCACGACCTGCTTTGCCTTTTCACAGGTCTGTTTGTCGTCGCTGGTGAGGGGATAGCTCCAGAACAGACCGGTAGCTAAGCCGCTTATCTCTATGCCAATTCGATTGGCCATCTGAGCTATTTTTGAGACTTCCCGTTGGGTGGAATCGAGGGTGAGTTCCCCTTCTTCAGCTATTGCCAGTTCTATCGCCTCGAAGCCGGCATCTTTTGCCAGGTTCATATAATCTTCTAAGCTACCACTGGCGAACGACCATTGATTGATGCTTTTCTTCATTTTTTAATTCCTCCTCTGGTTTAACAAAGTGATAATTCGGCCACAAAGGCACAAAGACGCAAAGATCAGACAATAAATATCTTGGTCTCTTTGTGTCTTGGTGGCTAAATCCTTCGGGAGTCGCCCATCCTGTGCATTCTGTGAATTTTCACACTTTTACTTCCCTACCCGTCTCTGCTGACTTTATCTCTGCCAGCACTATCTCTACGCTGGCGCGGGCATCCTCGGGAGTGACGACAGCGGGTTCCGTGTTCTCAAGGATGCAGGTAACGAAGTATTGAATTTCGTTAAAGTATCCGCCCAGGTCTGCAATATTGCCAGCAGTCTTTGTTTTCCCTTGGACTTTGGGTTTCTTGATCTGGGGTGAGTGAGATTTCTGCCCTTCTGGATAGACAGTGAGACTGGGTTGTCTGCCTGAGTTGAATTCCACCACGCCTTTTTCAAAGTATGCCCTGAAGGCCATACTAAAGGGGAATTCTGGGGTGGTCCTCCAGCCTGCTTCTGCCAGAGCAGTCTTTTTCCCATCGTAGTTATAGACGGTGAAGATATGATTCCAGGAGTGTGCCTCTCTGATTCCTTCGGCAAAGACAGAGTAAGGTCTGCCCATCAGATAGAGGATGAAATCTACATCGTGGATGTGCAGATCCATCACTGCGCTGCCGCTTTTCTGGGGATCGGACATCCAATCTTCCCAGGTCCAGGTCACCGGCGGACTGAGCCTTGAGCATGAGATAGCGCTCAGTTCCCCTAAGGTGCCATCTTGGGTGAGCTGCTTCAAATAGACATATTCGGGCCAGAACCGGATGCAGTGAGCAACCATAAACTTAACCTTGGCAGCTTCGGTGGACCGAATCATCTTGTCTGCTTCTTCTAAGCTCAAAGCCATAGGTTTTTCGCAGAGCACATGTTTTCTGGCCCGGGCTGCCTTGACTGTGTAATCACAGTGTAGATAAGTAGGCAGACAGATGTCAATCATATCCAGCTCTTCATTTGCCAGCATTTCAGAGAAGTCGGTGTAAACAGCCGCTCCCTGGGGTTCTGCCACCTTTTGTGCACCTTCTTCCTGGAGGTCAGTGACCGCCGCCAGCTTTGTCTTCGGCAAAACGGCATAGACACTTCCGTGCATTTGCCCCATAAATCCCGCTCCAATAAGACCAACCTTTAACATAGTTTTCCTCCCTCCTTTTACCCAAAGATTGTCTTTCCAGATTTCATACTGGACTTATTATTCTTGCGATTACTGCGATCGCCCAAGGTTTGTATAATATAACCAGGTAACAGGTCTATGTCAATTAAACTTTTGGTAGTTTTGAACACTGGGATCTGCTGTTTGTTCCTCAGACGGCTTCAGAGATTCCATTGGAGTTCGAGACAATACTGCCATTTTCCAAAAAACTTGGGTGGGTTCCGTTTGAACCCACCCAAAGTGAACTTCCCTTGGAGCAAATGGGGAAGACATTCATTGCAGTTTTCTTTCTGATAAGGAAGTTATCAGCCACTTTGAGGCATAGCTAATGCTGCTCTGCAATATCTTTTTTGATGAACTCCATCGCCTTTCCTACTGTTTTCACCTGGAGAGCTGCTTCCTCGTCCATTTCAATATCAAACTCTTCCTCAAAGGCGGCAACCAGTTCAATGCTCTGGATCGACTCTGCCCCTAAATCGCGCACGAAGTTAGAATCATCGGTAATCTGGCTCTCATTGATTCCTAATAGTCTGCTGACAACCTTTTTTACTCTCTCTTCGATCGACGTCATAAAATCTTCCTCCACTTATCAAGTTTTTCTTCCTTTTTTGAGAGCAGTCTGTCTCTCTTCTTTGGTAAGCGTATGGATAAACCTCATTAGTTCAACATCTTCGTCGCTTAACGACCTATTTCTTCTTGCCATCACAGCCCGTGCTGTATTTAACATTGCATTGAATCCGTACCCTTTATAGAATCTGTTGTTCAGGAACCAGACGAAAGAGGGTACGAATTTAGGCAAGATTCCTCCACTTCCCACCAGGTTGCACATAATACCAACTACCGTGCCCGTGTTGAAGAAAGTACCTATACTGGTCTTGGTGTGATCTCCAATATAGCATCCCACTTTGGTCTCATTTGAATCGGTCAACCCTCCCCTTATGTAGACCTGTACCTGGCTGTAGTCATTTTTTAAATCGCTATTTGTGGTCAAAGCCCCCAGATTGACCCACTCAGCAAGATAACTATGTCCCAAGAACCCTTCGTGATATTTATTTGTATAACCGTGAATTATGCTTTCCTCTACTTCACCTCCTATTCTGCACATAGGGCCGATTGCTGTTCCTTCTCTGACATTAGCTCCATAGATGTATGTTTCTCTGCCTATGTACGATGGTCCTTCTATCCGTGAGTAAGGGAAAATGGTAGCTCCTTCGTCAATGATCACCGGACCATGAGTTGTGTCTATAACCACAAACGGCTGAACCTCTGCGCTCTGAGCAACCCAAACCAGGTCTTCTTCGCCATAAACAGTGGAGAAAGAAGAAAACTTGCCTTCTATACCTGACTTTCCCAGGGAGTTAAAATCCTGTTCAATAATTCTACCATTGTGATTTATCAAATCCCAAGGATAGGAGATTAGATCTGTTGAGATAGAGCGTGTTTTGATCTTGGATTTGATCTGTTCCAGGAATATCTGGATATTGTCTGCTGAACATAAAGCTGCTGTTTTTCTGTTCACTCTGGCATATACCACATCACCATCGCATAGCCCGATCTCTTCAGGTCCGCTCATCTCCACAGCAGAATCTACAACAAGCCATCTTCCGTTTATGAGAAGCAGATCGCTATTCCCAAGGATGCCAAGATCATTAATAGGAGCGGTGGGAAATTTTTTCTTGAAGGTAGGGCTCAGGTAATCACGTACAAAGAAGCAGACTTCTGCCCCTTTGTAGTTGCGGAGAATCTTATCCAAAAGACTTGTGCACCCACACTTAAGTTCGAAAACTGGACGTAGGAAAGTCAAGGGGTATAAATTGCAGTATTTTTCATCCTCGAATACGCACAATCGGCGCATATTATTCACCTCCACAAATTAATGGGTATAAGCCGCGGTATTCTCATAGGTTGTTTTCTTCTCTTTGAGCTCCCACTACGGTAATAGCTGTCACGCCCAAAATATCCTGGGGAGTTGCCCCTCGGGAGAGATCACTAACCGGTTTGGCGAACCCCTGAAGCATTGGTCCGTATGCCTCTGCGCCAGCAAGATATTGGGTCAGTTTGTAGGCGATATTGCCGGTATTTAAGTCCGGGAAAATCAGGACATTTGCCTTGCCCGCCACCTTGCTCTCGTTCACTTTTTTCCTGGCCACCTCTGGTACCAGGGCGGCATCTACTTGGAGTTCTCCATCAATGTGGAGCTCAGGCGCTTTTTCCCTGGCAATTCTTGTTGCCTCTACTACCTTATCCACAGAGGGATGAGAAGCACTGCCCTTAGTGGAGAAAGAAAGTAAGGCAATTCTGGGCGTTATGCCCAGCAGAAATTGGGCATTCTTGCCAGAGGTAATGGCTATCTCGGCCAGTTGCTGAGGAGAGGGGTCGATATTTACCCCCGCATCAGCGAAGATCAGGAGCTTCTGGCTTTCCCCCAGGCATTGAGGTACTACCATTATGAAAAAGCTGGAGGGGCCGGAAATACCCGGTTCAAATCCAATAGCCAATCCAGCAGTCTGCAAGACTATGGCGGTGGGATGCGTTGCCCCGGCGACCATACCATCAACAGCTCCTTCAGAGACCATCATGGCGGCAAAAAAAAGATTTCTCCTGAGAAGTTTCCTGGCTGTTCCCTCCGAAACTCCCGTCCTTTTTCCACTATAAATGGCAGCGTATCTGTCCAACTCGGATGAAGAGTGGGGATCGCAAATGTTAAGCTTGCTGAGGTCAATGTGTAATCGGGAAGCATTCTCTTGAATTTCATTAAGTTTTCCCAAAAGCATAGGTTCTGCGACCCTTTCCTCTGCTGCCATCGCCGCAGCGGTTAGAATCCTCTCATCTGCTCCTTCAGGGAAAACTATTTTCTTAGGACTTTTTTTCGCCCTTTCCTTAAAGACATCGGTTAAATTCATAACTTATTTCCTTACTTTGTTAAGTTTTTGCTTGCGGCGTATAAGTGTGACACAAATTAACATCGATAGAGATGATAGAGATAACCAGCCCAAGGAAGAGACACATACGGTCAGGCAATATCTCGTTAGCTCAGGTTC
>JAUWEO010000085.1 GCA_030608245.1 Candidatus Latescibacterota bacterium | reverse complement strand
CAGGAGGCAATTCTTCCAAATCGGGGAGTCCCAAAGGCTCTCCGTACTCTGGGGAAGAATGGAGGACTGAATTCCGGTATGCAAAGAGTGCATCCACCCTTCTGAGCAGCTCCTTATCCTCCCTAATGTGGGGGCAGAACTCGCTTGCAAATCTAATTTTTTGCCAGACTGAAAGTCGCAAGTATTTCGTTACTAAGACTGCGAAGAATCTCCGAAGATTCTCGGTCTTAACGAACAGAGTACGAATGCTAATAAACAGGTTCAGCCCCGCTTCGACTGCTGCTGCTGAGAATATACCAGCCACGATAGCATGGTCTAACTTGAGCCCCGGGACGGTAATTCTCTCTGAGCGAGACCTCGCAATATAGCGCAAATGTCTCTGGGCTATTCCAAGCAACCTCTTGACCTCGTCATGCGAGGCGATACTAAAGGATTCTAACATATGCAGTTCTGTTCAGGAAACTTCGTGGATAAGACATTTCGTTGACGATTTCTATGTTACATTATGAACCTTGAAAATATCCATTGAAAAACCCTATGCAATTTTTCATCTTCTGCTAAAAGCTACTCAGCAGAAGAAGCCTTGTGGAGAGAGTCCGCTGAAATGTGAGAGGATCGAAAGAACCCCTGGGGCTTTCAGAAAAGACTGCTGCTGTTTTTCCCTTGAGTGATCGTACACCAATCAATATGCCTTCAGGCCCTCAATTATGTTTTTTTTCGGGGAAGAGGAAAGTTTTTCCTTAACTTGGTTTTTTCAGAAATGCTAAGCGATCTATAGTGTATTAACACCATTACAATAGGAAGCTTAGAGCTGATAAGGTCGCTGTACCAATAATCGCTCCAACAATTATGTCTGGAATCTTTGCCTTCCAACTATGGGCAACAACAAGATCACGATTAAGCTTCTCGATGACCTCAGATAGACGCCTGAATTCAGTTGTGATTCCTCCCCGAGGCAGCATTACGCACTGGAATACTACCCGAGATAGTTCTGAATGTATACTGCTCCATAGCCTTAATAACCCGAGAATTAATAACCCAAGAAATTTCTCACAGAGCCGCAAAAGACCACAAGGAGGATAAGATATGGAATATTAATTGTGAAGAAATACCCTTCCTTCGTGTTTGGCGTCTTTGCGCCTGGATCACTTTAGGAACTTTTTTACGAATGCGTGATGCTTTCTAATAGAAAAACAACATGATTAGATTTAATATCCCTACTTAAATTTTGCCAACTTATAGGGTATACCATTATTAAGAAAGAATTCAGCCCAAGCTTGCTGATGTGGAGATAACTTATCCCCTCTTGATTTCACTTCAACAAATACAAAATCATTTATGTCATCAGGTTTGAAAAGAATAAGGTCTGGGAATCCGATATTAGTATACTTGCCCGTTAGAAGCATATCTGACAGTTTAGAGAACAACGAACGATGTGCAAATCCAAAGTCGTATATCAATGGGTTAATCTGATACCCCAAAAGAGTTCCTAAATTTCTAAGAAAACAACCTTTCTTGCTATCGGAAAAACTGTCTTCATCAATTAAAGAGAATATGGCACGCCAAACTTCAACTTCAGCGTAAAAGCCGATATACCCTAATGAGTTCTCAAGATATTCCAATGCTGTAAGTTCAATCTTTTGACCCTTGTTGTTCACTTGAATTCGATAGGGAATGACAATTTCAGGAAGCTTTACACGTTGTTTTTTCACATTTGATTTACATTTCCTAGCTAGATTCTCAAAATAGATTTCTGTGTCCGGTCTTAATTTGCCTAAGTATAATAATGAAGCAATTAAGGATCGAGCCTTTTCCTTTTCTCCATGATCTATAAGTAACTTAAGGTATCTACCAAGAATGATACAACTCCAGTCATGGGAGTCGCCAATGCTATCTATTCCAATTATCTCTGGACGATTTGGAGTACCGGAAACTTCAATACTACACTTTTCCAAAAATTTAATACAATATCCCAAAGCTTCATCAACAAAACTGTGCTTAGAAGCGAATATCGCATATTGATCGATAGACCTGGCAAAGTGAAGATACCAACGATCAAGGTTTTTAATCATGTATTTGATTAAGAATCTGACATTATCAACAGAATTTAACTTATAATAGTAACGAAATAACCTGCTAGCAGCATTCCGAGGGAATATTTCGTCATCATTTAGACCACATATGGAATCACATACTCCGGACACATCAATATCAATATCAGTGATATCTCTCCAGTCAATGATTCCTTTAAGAAACAACATTCTTTGATCTATGTATTTCTTCTGTTTAACCAAAATAACACTCCTGAACAAAGTGGGTACGGCAGATACCGGTCTGTTAATCTACGAACAGCAAAAACGCTTGGGCATAGCGAACTGAAGCCGTAAGTTGGCTGCCATATGTAGTGCGTTTTAAAACGTTACGATTCGAGGATCCATAAAATTGGCCACCGCTTCCTGGCTTCAACTACATAGAAATCTGGGCCTCAATTTCCACCTCTCGCAAGGACCCAGTCTCTGTCACTAACGAAGGAGCAAGTATTACATAACAAACAGTGGTAGCAGCAATGGGCAAAAACAAACACAACTTGCAACGGGCCCTGTTAGTACCTGCGAAAACCCTTCGGCTGTCCCTGTATCTATTGTTGCAGTATTCCTATCGTCCCCGTTTCCAATATGCAAAAAGCCGGACAGCTTGCCATCTCTTGATCCTCTCAGCAATCCGGCTTTCAATTTTTCTCCATTTTGAGGCCCCACAACTGTGTTGGTTGAAGTTTTCGCCCCTCCAAAGCCTCCATACATCACCATAGCTGTTCTAAATTCAACATAATATAACCAAGAAATCTTGGAAAATCAAGGGAAAATCTTCCTCCTTTCCTATCCCCGTGGAAAGACAGAGCGAGTGAGTAGCTAAGGGCGAGAAAAAGCATGGGAGCAAGGGGGCAGAGGTGCAGGGAAACAAGGGTGAGCAACTTCGCACTTCTTAGTTCGCACTTGCCACTTATTATTTCACTCCCCAGGGCGCCAGATGAAATATCTGTCCTCGTCCACGTCGCAGGTGCCGCTGAAGGTATAAGTGGCATACGAATTATAGTTCCAGCCTAAGTATTCTGAATCGCCGCCACCGTGGGTGGTGACAAACAGTCCCGGATGAGGCCTGCCGGTTACTTTGGTATTCCCCATCGCCTGGGCTACATCTGCCGGAGAACGGCCAGAACCAACACTGGGGTCGAAAGGAATCCACCCGTAGTTAGGCAAGTATACCTCTGCCCAGCGATGGTTGTCCTGGTCCACACTGGCCCAATCCCCTCTGATCAACGAACCAGCCTCGAACCTGGCAGGCAGCTCACTGGCCCGACACAAGGCGATAAACAAAAAAGCCGACTCCGAACAGGAACCTGATCCCCTCTTGAGTACCACCGGGGCCGTATCCCATCCACCTTCACCTTTAAATCTCACCTTCTGAAGGACAAAGTCGTGTACCCGCCTGGCCATCCAGTAGGGATTCGTCTCACCATCCACCGCCTTTCGCGCTGCTTCCTGGATGGAAACATCACGGATGAGATATCTGGAGCCGTCGGCAAGATACTTTTTCCGAATCTCCTCAGGAATCTGACCCAAGCTGCCCACCTTCTCAGGAAATACATAATAATGGAGATTCCCTATCCTCATCTTCACCTTGTAGCCTACAGTCACCGTCTCAGCAGGCAAAAGTTTCGGAAAACGGTAAAGAGCAACCTCCTGATCCCAGCGGTCGAGGGCAAATCTATCTGGTTGGGGGGCAAACTCAACCGGTCCCAGAAGCTGCTGATTCTCCAACTTCTCGGGGGGAACGGCCAAGGATATTTTGATATCCTTCAGGGTGCCCGGCCCCGAATTGCGGAGGTAATGGACCAGCTCAATGGTCGCCTCTCTCCAGTCGGTTACCGAGTATTTCTCGTTGTCCTCAGTTTTGAGCTGGCAAATCCTTCCAGTCTGGAAGTCAACATTCCAAAGGTGCTTTCCGTCCCAGGCCAGTCCCCAGGTAGACTGTCCCGGAGCAAACAGAGTCACCACTACAGTTCCATCTTGGGGAGAGACCATATAGATCTCATCTTTGTTTCTGTCCGAAACCCAGAGGTATTTGCCGTCAAAACAAAGCCCCCGGGACTGCCCTGCCGGCGCCTTGAAATAGCCGGTGAGGGTTCCATCCTCGGGCGTGAGTTTGCAGATCAAGTCCTGCCGGTCGTCTACTACCCAGAGGTAGCTGTCCCCCCAGGCCAAACCTTTTGGTGAATGACCAGGGGCGTAGTATGCATTTTCAACTGTTCCGGTCTGAGGGTTGAGGACATAAATCTGCCTCGTCTGGCTGTCGGCGACAAACAGCCGGTCCTTTCCCCAGGCCAACCCCTGGGGAGATGGCCCTGGTGAGGGCAGAGACTGCAACACTTCACCACTGACAGGCTCGATCTGGTAAATCCGCGCCTGCTTCCAGTCACTCAGCCACAGACAGCCCTGGCCCCAGGCCAGACCAGAGGGGCAGTCTCCAGGGACAGAAAAGGAAGAAATCACCTCTCCGGGAAAGGCAGAGACCGTTTTGCAGAAAAATGGACTTAGGGCTGAGATTATTAGCAGCAGTGCTCTTGAGATAGCCTTTGAGGAGCTCATGTCTCTTCCAACACGCAGGCCTCTACCGGGCAGACATCGGCGCAGGCACCGCATTCGGTACACAGTTCCGGATCAATTACATAGATGTCACCGGCCTCGGTGATCGCCTCCACCGGGCATTCAGCCTCACATTGGCCACAGGCGATACACTCCTCGGTTATCTTATAAGCCATTTATCGACCTCCGCTGCTGGATCTCTGTTTATCCCTGTACTGTTTGGCCTGGTGCATAAAGGCCTCCAATCTTACTAACCTACTGGCATCTTCCTGACCATCGTAAGAGGCGTTAAGCCAGGGGATACCGTTGAAATCCTCCCTGAATTTTTTGGAGATAACGGCCACTACAGTTCCCGGTATACAGGTGAAAGGCATTACATTGATGATACCTGAGGCCCCTTTGTTGATGTACTCAATTGCCTTTCCGATGGTTAGAATCGCCTCTCCTCCGAAGGAGAAATGGAGGTAGGGGGCGCTGTAGTGAAGCACCTCGGTTATGGGTGGCTCTTCGTTGTTCAACAGCAGTTCCTTAACCGGTTTCTCCAAGCGATGTTCGTAGTATCTCTGCACTTTTTCCTGGAGGATTGCCTTCAGAATGTCGAGATATCTATGCTCAGCAACGCTGTCCTCTCTATATCTTTGAGTGGTGTAGTAAACCCACTCTGATACCGGGGCCAACCACACCTCACCTCCCAAATCTTCTACCTTTCTTATTATATTCTCATTACTGAAACGATTGTTGCGCATAAATATCTCACCCAGTACCCCGACGATCGGTTTTCGCTCTTGGCGGTCGAGCTTTATCTGTCTGAACTCTTTGGCAATTTGCTTCATAGTCTTTGCCAGATTTCTACCCTTCTCTACCGCCTCAGTCAATTTAGTCAGGGCTTTTTTGTACACCCGGTCAGTCTCCCCCTGATTGATCTCGTATGGTCTTGTCTCGTGCAGTAGTTTTTGCAGGATATCGGTGGCTACCACTGCTTCCCAAGTCCTGATACGCAACTTAAGGCTGGCTCCACCTATCTCTGCATAAGAGTCCTCTGAAGTGGGAGAGATAACAGCTACCTCTCTGTGTCCCAGTCTGTCTAAGAAGATGCGATGCATCTGGCTGTATTGCCCAAAACGGCAGGGGCCACTGGCTAAAGGCATAAAGAAAGCCGCTCCGTTTGGGTCAAACCCGGGTTCTTGTACCTTCTTTAGGAAATCGCCGGTGGTGACGATAAAGGGAAAACACTCCTTGCCGGTAGAGTATTTCCTACCTAACAGCAGTGTCTCTTCATCGGCCTCAGGTAGTGCCTCCGCCGATATGCCAAAGGCTCTCAAAGCAGCACTTAACGTATAGGCATGATCTGCCATATTGGGGAAGTAAATCGTTCGCTCCATCTTTCAGCCAATACCTCTCTTTTTCTTGCGCTGTACACCTTTTAAGCTGTCGAAGAACGCCTCGCAGCGGGTAATAATCCCAGCGTCAGCCGAATGTTCGTCCACCTCTAATTGCAGGTAGGGCTTGCCCCCCATTTTCTCTCTGACTAAGTGAGAAATAAAGGAGTCGGGACCACACCTGAAGTTGCAGATGTAAATCGCATGCAGCCGGGGATTATCCCTGATAAGTTCAACGGCACTGAGTATCCTCTGGCCGTAATACCAATACATATTGGGAAATTCATCAGCAATATCACCCTGGTGCAAGGGGACAAAATCCATAGGAATAGCCAGAACTTCCATATCTAGAAGTTTTTTGGGCAGATTAAGGTTCAATCCCCGGTCACACCCATTGTAGGGACGGCTGAGAATCACCACTGTCCATTTGTCTTCCGGAAGATGGGCAAGTATCTCTTTTCCCCTGTTCTGGATATTGGTATAGAATGCCTCCTGGGACTCGTCAGCCAAACGGACAGCCTTCTGGACTTGTTTGGCTGTCCTACCCAATTGCTGTCCCAATTTGGTTAACACCTCTTGAATATGCTTCTTGCCACGCCGGAAGTAAATAGCAGGGAGTAGCAACATGTTCTCATTTATGTCCAAAGCCGCTCTGATGAGGTAGGGAATAGACTGAACCAAGGGACAATTGTAACTCTGAAGGAATTTGGAGTCAGGATCCTCCCGATTGATGATGCTGGGAAGGAATATATAATCAACCCCCTTAGACAACAGGTTCAAAACATGCCCGTGACAGATCTCTATCGGGAAACATGACTCTGAGGCAATAGTTTCTATCGAGGTGTTGATTATCTTCTGATTAGTGGGGTCGGATAGAACCACCTGGAAGTCCAACTCTGTAAAGAAGGTATGCCAATAAGGGAAACTCTCGTGGAAAGACAGCACCCTGGGGATTCCGATCCTCTTCTTCCCTGTCTCTTTCGGCTCTTCGTACCGACTCCAGAGGAATTTCTCCCTTTCGGCAAATAGATCTGGCAGGGGATCTGCTTTTGGTTCTTTCTTCTTGAGCTCGTACTTCTCACACCTTGCCCCATAAAAGAGGGGGTCTTCGCCCTCTATGGTGATTTTCTTTATGTTACACTGATTGTCGCACCCGTTGCAGTTGAAGGTGGTGACCTGGTATTTGCGATCGCTGAGGTCAAACCCTTTAAAACTGCTCCTCTGCCAGATGCGCTCTTCCATCGCCAGGATAGCGGCCCCTATGGCTCCGGTAACATCATGCTGGGGCGGGACGGTCACCTTTTTACCCAGCACTTTCTCAAAGGCAGCCACCACTCCCTTGTTCCAGGCAACCCCTCCCTGGAA
>JAUWEO010000228.1 GCA_030608245.1 Candidatus Latescibacterota bacterium | reverse complement strand
CGGGGTTCGCTGTTGACCGGTCGGATTCCTTCCCAGCATGGCGTTCATGACTGGATAAGGGCTGGCAATTCTCCGATCGAGAAGAAGAAGGGGGGCGTGCTCATTGAATATCTCAAAGGCCAGACCGGATATACAGATATTCTGGTCCAAAACGGGTACGTCTGCGGCATCAGCGGCAAATGGCACCTGGGGGATACGCTCCATCCTCAGAAGGGATTCACGTTCTGGGAGGTCCACGCCAAAGGCGGTGGCCCCTATTACCACGCCCCTATGGTGAGGGATGGCAGGATCTATGAAGAACCCCGGTATGTGACCGATGTCATCACCGATAATGCCATGAAATTCCTCGACGAGCAATCTCAGCACAACAAGCCCTTTTACCTGGGTGTTCATTACACGGCACCTCACAGTCCCTGGGAACGGAACCAGCATCCTGCGGACATCTACGATACCTATTACAACGAGTGTGCATTCGAGTCCGTTCCCCGGGAACCCATACATCCGTGGCAGGTGGCCGGATTAATCCGCGCCGATGGGAGAAATCGCAGAGTCCTCCTTAGCGGTTACTTTGCGGCAGTAACCGCGATGGATAGGAATGTCGGACGCATCCTCGACAAACTGGAGGCTATGGATCTACGGGAAAACACCCTGATCCTTTTTACCACCGACAATGGGATGAACATGGGCCATCATGGTATTTACGGCAAGGGGAACGGAACATTTCCCCAGAACATGTTTGACACCTCGGTAAAGGTGCCCACCATTATTTCCCGGCCGGGGCATGTGTCTCAAGGTGAAGTGTGCGAGGAGCTCCTCAGCCATTACGATGTCATGCCTACTCTTTTGGACTACCTGGACATGGAGAATCCCGAAACCGAAAAACTCCCCGGCCAGAGTTTTGCCTGTCTGCTGAGAGGAGAGAAACTGGCAGGGCGGCAAGATATCGTGGTTTATGATGAATACGGGCCGGTGCGTATGATTCGAAACAGGGAGTGGAAATACGTCCACCGTCACCCCTACGGGCCTCATGAGCTTTTCGACCTGGTGAAGGATCCTAACGAGAGGAACAATCTCATCGAGTGTTCCGGTTACCGGGACAGGGTCAGGGAGATGAGGGCTGGTTTGGAAAAGTGGTTTGTCCGCTACGTCGACCCCAGGATGGACGGCTCTCGTGAATCAGTCACAGGAAGTGGTCAACTGGGTCTGGCCGGTACTGCTGGAAAAGGCGAAAAGAATTTTGCCAGTGACTGGCATTACCTTGTTGATGGGGAAAAAACCTAATTCCTATAGGCCGTAACCCGCATCTATGGAAAAGATCAGGGCCATCCGTACTTTGTTTATAAACATTCAGCCAACAGCCTGTCCACTCTGACTTTCGCCTGCCTTTCGAGAGAGAGCTGTCTTCTGTTCGGGCACAAACACCAAGCTGTTTACGCTACGAAATTCATCGCAAGAGCACAGAAGATTATGAGCTTTTGAGGTCTTTATCAAACGAAAATCCCAAGTTGGCTAAAGAGATCGCTCATTCTGTGCTGCCTTCAATAACCGGATACGAAAGAGAGATTGAGAAATCCAACTTAGCCTGGAGGGGATTGGCCAAAGCATTGTCTTATAATTAAGGAGGATAAGAATGGCTCCAATGAAAGTTGTTGTTTTGGGAGATTCAATAACAGCGGGTACATCAGCTAAACTTGACGTGTTTCACGACTGCCTCCAGTACGGGACCACCACGGTGAACATAGTGCGGGAAACGCAGACGTGGCGTTCGATTGCCGCGCGCATTCTGTCTGACTGGGTTGAGGACGGTGTGGAAGTAATCAACGCTGGGGCTCCGGGAGACACTTCATCGAAAGGTTTGGCCCGACTGGAGCAGGATGTGCTTTCGCACGGACCGGACTACGTGCTGGTGATGTTTGGTTCGGAGGATGCTCTTGCTGGTGTTGAGACTCAGACTTTTCGGGAGAGCCTGGAGAAGATCGTGAAGGGGATCGCGGCATGCAATGCCCGGCCGATTCTGATGACACCCACTCCGATTTCGGAACGAATGACGACCACTGAGTGCACCATCTACGAACTGCGTCATCGTCAGGAACGGTTGTCCCGCATGGCCCAGGTTGTGCGGAGTCTGAGTGAGAAGAAATCCCTACCATTGATTGACCTCAATGCTTACTTCCTGGATAATCGTCTGGCATACGACCATCTCTTTGAGGGCTGGCTTCCCGATGGCGTGGCGCAGTCGGGGATGGCATCTTTTGTGGCCGGAGAACTGTTGCCAATGCTGGGCGTGAACGATTTCCCCAAGCCGATCCTGTGCGATTATCGCAAAATCTATTCGGACCCCGAGCATCCTGAAGTTATGCACCACGCCTTTACAGATATCACCCATTTCCGAGGTGAATTTTTTGTTGCCTTCCGCAAAGGACCTGGTCATGGGCTTCCCACTCCTTCGACGGTCAAATCTGAAGTAATAGTGGTCTTACGTTCCCCTGACGGCATCACCTGGTCCGAAGATGCAGCACTGAAAGTCGAGGGCCTGGACAATCGTGATCCCAAATTGCTGCAGGTAGATGGACGGCGTATGGTTTATACCTTCTGTGTTCAGATTCCGCCTCAACCTCAGAGCACGGTAAGTTACGGATTTGAAAGAGTTGGACCGGGGGAATGGAGCGAACCTTTCAGATGTGCTCCCGGTGCTTTCTGGCGTCCGAAGAAATGGTGTGAGCAATACGTGGTGGTCAACGAGGACATTCCCATCAAGTTCCTTTCCAGTCCCGACGGCCGCACCTGGAAGGTCATCTCTACCATCTGTGAGGCGGCTTCGGGCGCGAACGAGACGGACTTGTGGGTCGAGGGCGACCAGCTTACCGCCTTTTCCAGGGCCGATCCGAAACAGGGCCATCACTATATGCTGGTGTCCGAGTTCATCGAGTCGGAGAATCGT
>JAUWEO010000271.1 GCA_030608245.1 Candidatus Latescibacterota bacterium | reverse complement strand
CCCCTTGAGTTTTATTCCTCAACTCTTTCTTGATGAAATCCATAGAAGAAAGCTTTACCCTCTCCTTATCTGGCTTCTCGGTTGCTCTCTGCCGGGCAAGGGTCTCTCTGAGGACATCCTCAGGTTCAGGGACCTCCCTGGGGGGCCTTTTCTCCTCTGTTGGAGGCTCCTCTCGTCGCCCTGTTTTCCCTCTTCGTAACAGGGGTTCTATCCTGGCTTTAACTTCCGTGCGTTCCAGGGGCTTAGTGATGTAGTCATCAGCTCCGCTTTCATAGCCAAGTTTTCTATTGGGCAGTTCCCCTCTGTTGGTTATAAAAACAAAAGGAATGGAGGTGGTATTGAGATTCCCCTTGAGCGAACGACAGAGGTCGTAGGCACTGTTTGCCGGCAGGTCCACATCGCAGATAATCATAATCGGTTTCTGCCGATTTAGATACTGTTCAACCTGACTTCTATCTCGCATGCCAGCCAGCTCATACCCCATCTCTCCCAGAATATTCTCCAGTGTTCTCACAATAGCAGAGTCACCAGTCACCACCAATATCTTGGACTCTGCCTTTTCTCCACCTCCGGTGGCTTTTGTTACCTCTTCTAACTGTGCCGAACTCCGAAGTAAGCCGCTGCCTCTTAACATATATACCTCATTCGCAACGAGCAATAGAATTCAATCTGTCTGTTATAGCGCTGATTTTACTATATTTGAGTCGATCTCGTCGATCCTTTTCCCAAAACCCACCAACAAGCACATATCGCATATATTGTTGATTATTCGAGGGGTTCCATGAGAAGAGAGATAAATGAGGTCTATCGCCTCTTCGGTGAACATATTCTCTTCTCGTCCGGCTGCTCTCAGGCGATAGGAGATGTACTTGTGGGTGCTCTCCTGATCCAGGGTGTGAAGATGAAACCTGATGGAAAGTCTCTGCTCCAATTGAGGAATAGCCATAACTCTTTCCCGCAATTCCGGTTGCCCAACCAGAAACAGAGTGAGAAGAAACCGGTCGTTCAACTGAAAATTCAACAACAGTCTCACTTCCTCGAGAATCAACTCGTCGCTGATCAATTGGGCCTCATCAACTATTATAAGGGTGTTCTTCCCGTTGGCGAAATTCCGGTACAAGACTTCGCTCAAGGCACGCATCGGTCCCGAGCCGCTCTCATCAGGAATATCCTCGCCCAATTCATAGAGAACATCCTTATATAGCTCTCCTGGTTTCCACCTGGGATAGTTGAGGAAGGCTACTTCGTTTTTCTCCTCCTCCAATTCCTGGACCAAGACCCTGATCAGCAGTGTTTTGCCGCTTCCGTACTCTCCGGTCAAAAGGGCCGCTCCCTTGTTCTCTTTTAGGGCATAGAGCATTCTGATATGGGCCTCTTCGTGCTCCGGAGATAGGTAAAAGAAATCCGGATCAGGAGTGTTTTCAAAGGGCTTCTTTGTCAATTGCCAGTATTCAGTATACAAGAGTGACTCTCCTTTGTGCTCTTAGGCTTACTTCTGATTCTTACACTGGCTTTCGGAAAAAGCTCAGTTCACTATAATTGGGTATCTGCAGAATTCCCCGTTGATATCCACTATCGTTTAATCCTCGGACCAGTGAGTGGTGAACTGCTCGAGATCATGCTCCCCGGCAATCTCTACTAACCGAGAAACTGTCTTTGGATTTACTTCGCAGATGTCTGCCGTGGCCTCTATGCTATTGCCATGAACCAGGCATTTGTATATGCAGATGCCTTTCTCCCGAGATGACCGACTCTGTTCAAATACGGTCCCTTTGTTGCTGCTGAATTTCGTCCTACAA
>JAUWEO010000043.1 GCA_030608245.1 Candidatus Latescibacterota bacterium | reverse complement strand
GTAACGACTTTGTTCGTAAGGCCTCGCGGGGGGCACTGGAAAAGGTGAGCGTCTACAGCCTTATGATCGATCCTATGACCACCTGTGGCTGCTGCGAGTGTATCGCTGCCGTGCTCCCTTCGTGTAACGGGGTGATGAGTGTTAACCGCGAATTCGCTGAGATGACCCCCTGTGGGATGAAGTTCACCACCTTAGCCGGCACCATTGGGGGAGGCGCCCAGACCCCAGGATTTCTAGGCCATTCCAAATTCAACATAACCCAGAGGAAATTCCTCTCCGCCGATGGAGGAATGAAACGAGTGGTCTGGATGCCCAAGATGCTTAAAGAGGAAATCGCCGATAGATTTAAAGTCCGAGCAGAAGAGATAGGCATGCCTGATCTGTTAGATATGATTGCCGATGAGACCATCGGCACCACCGAGGAGGAGATTCTTCCCTTCCTTGAGGAGAAAGGCCATCCGGCACTGAGTATGGATCCGCTGTTTTAAGTTACTATAATATAGAAACTTTTAGCCACTAAGGCACAAAGACACAAAGGAAGTATCCAATTTAATCTTAGTGTCTTGGTGTCTTTGTGGTGGGACTGTTACTTTACCATTTCTATAAAGGAGGACAAAAACTATGGCCCTGACCGGAATAGAGATATTCAAAAAATTGCCTAAGAAAAACTGCGGTGAATGTGGGGTCCCCACTTGCTTGGCCTTTGCTATGAGTCTGGCGGCAGGAAAGGCGGAGTTATCGGCCTGCCCCTATGTATCTGAAGAGGCAAAACAAGAGCTGGGTGAGGCCTCTGCCCCTCCCATCCGTCCTTTGACTGTGGGCACTGGAGACTATGCCTTGAAAATCGGAGGGGAGACAGTGATGTTTCGCCACGAGAAGACATTTGTCAATCCTCCCGGCCTGGCTATACTGATCACTGACACTATGGAAGAGGCGGAGATAGAGAGAAGACTTCAGCAATTTGATCTCCTTCAGTATGAGAGAGTAGGACTGCTGCTTCGCCCTGAGCTGATAGCGATAAAGGACGAGTCCGGGGATGCTCAAAAATTTCAGCAGGTGGTTGATAAGGTAAAGTCCAGCACCAAGGCCAGCATAATCTTGATGAGTCAGAATCCAGAGATGCTGACCACTGCGCTTGCTCTGTGTCAGGATCGCAAGCCTCTGCTCTACGCCGCCACCAAGGACAATTGGGAAAAACTTGCGGACCTGGCCAAGCAGAGTAGCTGCACCTTAGCAGTTCGAGGAGAGAATTTGGACGAGCTGGCAGAGCTCACCACCAAGCTGACCCAGGCCGGGCTCAAAGATTTGGTCCTTGACTCAGGGGCAAGAACTCCCAGACAATTGTTAGAAGATCAAATAATAACAAGAAGGGCAGCACTTCTCAAGAAGTTCCGCCCTTTAGGGTTCCCCACTATCACCTTCCCTTGTGAGATGACCGACGACCTTATGGAGGAAACCCTGATCGCCTCGACGATGATTGCCAAATACGCTGGAATTATTGTGCTTTCTGAGTTCCAGGGGGAGAGCCTCTTCCCTCTTCTTTTGGCCCGGATGAACATCTATACCGATCCTCAACGGCCTATGGCCACTACCCAAGGCATCTATGAGGTCGGCAGTCCCACAGAGGAATCTCCGGTTCTGGTCACCACCAACTTCTCGCTCACCTATTTCATTATCTCTGGAGAGATAGAGACAAGCAGGGTACCCAGTTGGCTTTTAGTCCAGGATACCGAGGGGCTGTCGGTTATGACTGCCTGGGCGGCGGACAAGTTTGTTGCCGAGACTATCGCTCCCTTTGTGAAAAAATCTGGCATCACCGATCGGGTTAAGCACAGGAATTTGATTATACCAGGCTATGTGGCTCAGATCTCCGGGGAACTGGAGGAAGAACTGCCCGACTGGCAGATAATGATCGGCCCTCGGGAGGCAGCCCACCTACCGGCCTTCTTGAAGACCTGGAAGCCGAACTAAGACAAGATAAATCCGTATGCAGCCACTAAGGCACCCCGATACGGTCATTCTTCCCTACGGGGCAAGCAAAGACACAAAGTAGATATTCTCTGTTAGATCTCAGTGCCCTGGTGTCTTTGTGGCAAAGTCGTTTTTCTGTTTCCCACTCACTTACTTCCAGGAGGCAAACAATGATCCTTATCGGAGAGAACATAAACGCCGTCTCTAAGCAGTTCGGCCCCGCAATCAAAGAGCGACAGATAGAGATAGTCCAGGATTTGGCGATAAAGCAGAAGCAGGCGGGAATGGACTATTTAGATGTCAACATCGGGCCGGCAAGAAAGCAGGGCCCTGAACTTATGGAGTGGATAGTGACCACCATCCAGGAGGTGGTAGATCTTCCCCTGTTTTTGGACACCACCAATGTGGAGGCCATCGAGGCAGGACTTAAGGTTCACAAAGGCAAGGCTGTTGTCAACTCCATCTCTTGTAAACCAGAAAGGATAGAAGCGCTTTTCCCCTTGGTGAAGAAATACAATGCCGGCTTTGTGGGTTTGCTGTTAGGTCCTGAGGGCATACCCCGAGATTCATCTGAGCGGGGGATGCTGGCAGCAGAGCTTATGGCCAAAGCAGCCGAGGAAGACATCCCCAACGGAGATATCTGGCTTGACCCTATTGTCCTGCCCGTCTCTTCTCAGCAAGACCATGTCAGAGGTTGCACCGAATTTATGCAGATGTTCAGGGATTTGGCTCCGGGATGTAAATCCACCTGCGGGCTCTCCAATGTTTCCAACGGGACCCCGGCGGAAGTCCGTCCCATCCTCAATCAAACCTATCTGATTATGTTGGAGAAATACGGGCTCTCCTCGGCCATCGTCAACGCCTTTGATCAGGAACTGATAGAGATAGGAAGGAGTGGAAAGGAAAACATCAAGAGGCTGGTCTGGCAGGTGATGGACGGAAAGGAGCCGGATGTGAGCAGTTTGTCCCTGGAAGAGATAGATTATATAAAGACCACCAAGGTGTTGTTAGGAGATTCTCTTTATTCCCATTCCTGGCTCAAATTGTGAGCTGGGCTTCAAGAATATCAAAATGAATAGCGCCTTACAACTGGCAGTTGAGAAATTCAAGAAAGCAGACCCGGCGACGATCTCTCGCTTAAGCGGGGCCAAGCTCAGAACAGTGGACTCCCAGGACAGAATAGAGATAGATTATCTGGGGTGTAGGTATCTGATTTACCTTCCTGAGGTAGAGATCGTCTGCCAGGATTCGGCGAAAAAGGCGAGTCTCAGGGAGAAGACCATAATTCTACACTATTTGGCTCAGAGCAAGGGCACCCCAAGCTCTGGCAGGTGGATAGACCTCCGGGAGCTTCCAGGGGGGATCACATATTATCCAGTATTCGTAGCCAGGGTGCACAGACCGTTTTTGAGAACCTTTGGAGACAACTCTTCGCTGTTTCTGAAAGCAGCCCAAGCCCTGAAAAGCACCCAGGCAGATATCGCTGATATTTCGACCCAAATCCAGGCGTTTCTCAGAGTTCCAATAATCTTTGCCCTCTACCTGGGTGATAAGGAGTTCCCATCTGACTGTAAGGTTCTGTTCGACGCCAACATAACCAGCTACCTCTCTACCGAGGATGTGGTGGTGGTCTGTGAGGAGACGGTGAGAAGGCTTGGATTACAAGCTCCAATGCCAAAATCCAAATGACAAATCAAGTTATTTTGACATTTGGGCTTTGTCATTATGAAGTCGATATCCTAACTTAACGAAGGCAAACGATGAGCACCTGTACGGTCACTTTTCATCCCGCTGATAAGAAAGTTATTGTGCCCAAGGGCACCGATATCTTGCAGGCAGCCGTGGCCGCTGGGGTTTACATTCACTCTTCCTGTGGAGGAGAGGGAGTTTGCGGCCGATGCAAGGTCATCGTGAAAGAGGGTAAGGTTATCTCTGAGCCCAGCGGCAGATTGACCGAACAGGAGCGCCAGAAGGGATATGTGTTGGCTTGCCGCACCACTGTTCACAGCGATACAGCGGTGCAAGTACCCCCCAGTTCAGGACTGACCAAAGAGCAGATCCTGACCGAAGAGGCAAAGGGTACCCGCCTGGCTGGATTATTTAGCAAGGCAGAAGAAATAGAAAAGGGCGAAGAAATAGAAGAAAAGGCTGTTTTTTCCCATTCTCCCTTATCTACTAAATCGTTCTTGAAACTCCCCCCTCCCACCGTAGAGGACAACATCAGCGACTTGGAGCGTCTTTACCGGGAAATCAGACGCCAGCGGGAGATGCCGATTCTGCAGACCGGATTGGCCAATGTCAAAAAGATGGGACGCCTGTGCAGAGAAAGCAACTGGGAGGTCACCGTCACCTTAGGCAAGCGTAATGGCACCACCGAGGTAGTACTCATTGAGCCTGGCGACACCTCTGACAGAAATTTCGGCATTGCAATAGATATAGGCACTACTACCATTGTGGCCCAACTAATAGACCTCGACACCCATGAAGTGTTGGGGACTAAGGCTACGCATAATCGTCAGGCGAGTTACGGGGAGGATGTCATCAGTCGGATGATATTCGCAAAAAAGGCTGATGGGCTGGAGAGATTACATCACGCTGTTATCGATACCATAAATGAGCTGATCTCTGCCCTGACCACGGAGCAGGGGGTGAACCTGAATGAAATTACGGGAGTGACCTGTGCCGGAAATATGACGATGGTTCACCTGCTGCTCAGGGTGGATCCTACCCCTATTCGCCGGGAGCCGTATGTTCCCACCGCCAATTTTATGCCTGTGATCAGAGCAGCCGAGGCAGGGATAAAGGTCAATCCTCGGGGTTTGTTAGCCACTGTGCCCGGGGTCTCTGGTTATGTAGGAGGGGACATCACCGCTGGGGTGCTAGCCAGCGGCGTCGGCCAGGCCCAACAGATATGCATGTTGATCGACATGGGTACCAACGGTGAGATAGTGATGGGCAACCGAGATTGGCTGGTCTGTTGCTCTTCTTCTGCCGGCCCTGCCTTCGAAGGAAGCGGTGTTCGTTGCGGGGTAAGGGCTATGCAGGGAGCAATACAAAAGGTGGAGATAGATCCCCGAGATTACCAGGTGAGCTGCTCCACTGTGGGGAAGGCCAAACCTATTGGCATCTGCGGCTCTGGCTACATAGATGTGGTGGCCGAGCTATTTAAGGCCAAAATTATCAGCCGCTCAGGCGAAATCAGGCGTGATGTCTCTACTGATAGAATAAGAGAAGGCTCCGAGGGCTTAGAATTTGTTTTAGTCTGGGCAGACCAGAATGACACTGGGGAAGATATCTTTATCACCCAAGCGGATATCACCAACCTTATCCGCTCCAAAGGCGCTATCTACACTGCGGCCAAGGTGTTGGCCACCAAGATGGGATTGGAACCGGAGGATGCCGAGAAGCTCTACATAGCTGGGGGATTCGGAAACTACCTGAATATCGAAAAGGCCATTTGGATAGGTCTGTTGCCAGATCTGCCCCGAGAGAGGTTTGAATTCATTGGCAATAGTTCCCTGACCGGGTCAAGGTTGGCCTTGCTCTCTTATGATGCAATGATAGAAGCTCGAGATATCGCCAGACGAATGACTTACATAGAACTCAGCACTGAATCCGCCTTTATGAACGAATACACCGGGGCGTTGTTCCTGCCCCATACCGATATTGCCCGTTTTCCCACGGTAGTGGAGAAATTGGCGTTGAAATAGGTCTGTCTTGCCACCCCAGAGACCCAACTAAAGAGAGAGAGCACTATGGGCAAAGAGAAAAAGATCTTCGTCGCTGCCACCAGACAGAATGACGGAAAGACAATGGTCAGCCTCGGGCTACTTCTGAACCTCAAGCAGATGGTTCCCAAAACCGGTTTCATAAAACCAGTAGGACAAAGATATGTGGAGATAGATGGCCATAAGGTAGACGAAGACTCTGTACTGGTAGGCAGGGTCCTGGGGACAGACGCGAGTAGACTGAAGCAGATGAGTCCCATCGCAGTGGCGAAAGGGTTCACAGAGAAATATCTGGATCAGGGAAGAGTGGAGGAACTGATAGCTATCATAGAAAAATCCTACGCCCGCTGCGCAGAGGGCAATGACCTGGTGATGATCGAAGGCACAGGACACGCCGGAGTGGGATCGGTGTTCGACCTGAACAATGCCGCCGTGGCCCGCATATTGAACTCCAAAGTGGTCTTAGTCACTATCGGCGGGATAGGCAGACCCATTGATGAAGTCATGTTGAATAAGGCGCTTTTCGAAAAAGAAGGGGTGGAACTAATCGGGGTGATCGTCAATAAGGTGCTGCCAGAGAAGATGGACAAGATACGGACCTATGTGAAGAGGGGACTGGAACGAAAAGGGATTGATCTTCTGGGGGTCATTCCTTACACTGAGCTATTGTCTCACCCAACTATGGGGCAGATTAAGGAGACACTCAACTTGAAGTTGATGCACGGAGAAGAATTCTTGGGGAATAGAGTTGGTAAGGCTGTAGTATGTGCGATGTCTCCTCATAATGCCCTGAAATACATCCATCACGGCTCATTAGTTATCACCCCTGGGGACAGGGAAGATCTGATTTTAGCCATAATAGGTTCGTCGATGATAAAGTGCGAAAAAGAAAGTCGGATTGCTGGACTCATTCTCACCGGAGGTCTAACCCCTTATAAGACAATTGTGGAATTGCTCAGAAGAACGGAAGTGCCGGTACTGAAGGCAGAACAGGATACCTACACTATAACCTCCCGGATTCACGATCTGGTGGTGAAAATAAGGGATACGGACACGGAGAAGATTGAGATGGCGGCGAGATTAATGAGAGAATATGTGGATGTAGATAAAATTTACAGCCAAGCATCTTGAAGGTGATATTAACCAATGGTGCTATTTTGTCAACAACCCTTGTGGAATAAAGGATTGTAGGCACATATTCGTAGGGGCAGACCCTTCGGGCTTGAGCCCTTCAGGGCGAAGCCTATGTGTCTGCCCAGATTTGGGCACACACACAGGTGCGCTCCTACCAGAAACTCGCACGAATGCTGATTTGGCAGGATTCTTGTCTGCCAGCAAGTAGCACCAAAGGTTATTACATTAAAGGTTAAGGGGACAGAGGATGGCTTACACCATAGCGGTAGCCGGCAAGGGAGGGACTGGCAAAACCACCTTGGCTGCATTGATCGTTTACCATCTGTTAAAAAAGAATAAGGGTCCTATTCTGTCAGTCGACGCTGACCCTAACTCTAATCTAAGTGAGCTGTTGGGAGTGGAGTTCGATCGAACAGTGGTAAGCACTGTGGATGAGCTTATGGAGAAGAAAGAGGAGCTGTCTCCATCCATCACTAAGGAGGCCTATCTGCAGTATAATCTTGAGGAGGCCCTGGTAGAATCCAACGGTTTCGACCTGTTGGTTATGGGTCGCACAGAAGGACCTGGGTGTTACTGCTATGCTAACCTGCTACTGAGGAATTTTATGGAGAAATTGAAGGAGAACTACAGGTTTGTAGTGATGGACAACGAGGCGGGTATGGAGCATCTCTCCCGGCGCACTACCAGAGATGTGGATGCCCTGCTGATAGTCTCCACTCCTACCCCTGTGGCCCTGAGGTCGGCTAAGCGTATTTACCAGACAGCCCAATCGCTCAAACTGAATATCGGGAAAATCCATCTGGTGATAAACCGGTTAGGGGGTGATTTGACTCCAGATGAGGAGATCAAAGCTGTGGAATTGCCCCTTCTGAGCACTATTCCTTACGACCAGGAAGTGATGAACTACAGCGCGAAGGCAAAATCCCTTTTGGACTTGCCCCCTGATTCGGCTACAGTGAAGGAAGCACAAAAACTGGCAGAACAGTTGGGGCTACTTTGTTGAGGAGCTGACAATGAAGGTCTCACGACGAATAGTGCTGCATTTTCCCAAGCAACTGGTCGATCAGCCGATAATCTACGCGTTGGTAAACGATTACAACCTAGTGTTCAATATCTTAAAGGCAAGTGTAACTCCAGGCGAAGAAGGGCTGCTGGTTTTTGAACTCACCGGCAAGAAGAGCGACTACGAAGCGGGTATAGACTATTTGAAAAGCTTAGGGGTGAAGATAGAGCCTTTAAGTCGGAGTGTCAAACGGAACGACCTTAAGTGTACCCACTGTGGTGTCTGTGTTACCGTCTGCCCGACCGGGGCGCTCTCTGTTGACCGCAAGACAATGATAGTTCAGTTTGATTCAGCAAAATGCACCGCTTGTGAGCTCTGTGTTAAAGCCTGTCCTCCCAGAGCGATGGAGGTGCATTTTTGAATCCAGAAGATGAGAGGTGAGCCTTTATGGAGTTAAAAACGGTGCGGATTGAGAAGCCGGAAGGAATGAATATGATTTTGGGACAGGCGCATTTTATCAAGACGGTAGAGGATCTCCACGAGGCCTTAGTCTCGGCTGTACCCGGTATTAAATTCGGACTGGCCTTCTGTGAATCCTCTGGCCCCTGCTTGGTGAGGTACAGCGGAACCGACCAGAAACTGGTCAAACTGGCTCAGAAAAACGCCCTCCGTCTGGGAGCCGGACACTCGTTCATCATTCTGGTGGAAAATGCGTTTCCCATAAACCTGTTGCTATCCATCAAAGCCGTTCCTGAGGTCTGCCGCATCTTCTGTGCCACTGCCAATTCGGTGGAGGTGGTCCTTGCCCAAACCGAACAGGGTCGGGGAATCCTGGGGGTGATAGATGGTTTTCACCCCAAAGGAGTGGAGACCCAGGAGCAGATCCAAGAACGAAAAGAGTTTCTACGAAAGATAGGATACAAATTCTAATCTAAATTCAGCCACAAAGGCACCAAGGCACGAAGATTAAATAATAAGTATTCCCTTTGTGTCTTGGTGGCAGGAATATAACCCTAAAAATCAGAAAGGAGGTAGTATGTTAAGTGACCTTGAGATTGCCCAGGCGGCAAAGATGAAGCCGATAACGGAGATTGCTGAAGCCATCGGTCTTCAGGAAGAAGAGATTGAACCTTATGGGAGGTATAAGGCAAAGGTTTCACTTGATACATTGGAGAGACTGAAGGACAACCCTGACGGAAAGCTTATCACGGTGACGGCCATCACTCCCACTCCTCTGGGGGAGGGAAAGACAGTTACCGCCCTTGGGTTGGGGCCCGCAATGGTGAAGATCGGCAAGAGAGCCTGCAACACTTCGCGTGAGCCTTCCAAGGGCCCGACCTTTGGGATCAAAGGCGGTGCCTGCGGCGGTGGCTACTCCCAGGTGGTGCCGATGGAGGACATCAATCTGCACTTCACCGGGGATATCCACGCAGTGGAGACGGCTCACAACCTGTTGGCTGCTGCCTTAGACACCAGCCTGATCAAAGGCAACAAATTGAACATCGACCCGTTAAACATCACCTTGAGGCGGTGTGTTGACTTGAGCGACCGGACCTTACGGCAGATCGTGATCGGCCTGGGGGGCAAGGCCAACGGCCTGCCTCGCGAGACAGGCTATGATATCACCGTGGCCACCGAGACTATGGCTATTCTGGCTCTTACCACCGGCCTGTTTGACCTACGAGAAAGACTGGGGAAGATGGTGGTCGGCTACACTTACGACAGCAAGCCGGTGACTGCTGAAGATCTTAAGGTTGCCGGGGCTATGTGTGTGCTGCTTAAGGATGCCATCAAACCCAATCTGGCCCAGAGCCTGGAGAACACAGCCGTCTTTGTCCACGCCGGCCCATTTGCCAATGTCGCCCACGGCAACAACTCGGCCTTAGCAGATATGATCGCCCTGAAACTGGTCGATTATGTGGTCACAGAAAGCGGTTTCGGGGCTGATTGCGGTTTCGAGAAGATGGTCAATGTCAAGTGTCGCCAGAGCGGCTTGAAACTCGACGGGGCTGTGATCGTCGCCTCGATCCGGGCGCTTAAGATGCACGGCGGCGCCTTCCGGGCCGTACCCGGCAAAGCACTGGATAAGGAGTTAGTGGCGAAGGAGAATATGCCCGCCTTGGAGAAAGGCTGCGAGAATCTGGCCAAGCACATAGA
>JAUWEO010000017.1 GCA_030608245.1 Candidatus Latescibacterota bacterium | reverse complement strand
GGGGCTCTGGTGGATCTGTCCGCTGGGGTTGACTCTGATTGTCAGTTGGAGTGGCTCACCTTTGCCGACCCGGAGGGCAAGACCATCTACTGGCACAGCACTGCCCACATTATGGCCCAGGCGGTGAGACAACTGTTCCCGGAGGCAAAGCTGGGTATCGGCCCCGCCATTGAAAACGGCTTTTATTACGACTTTGACCTGGAGGGAGGCTTTTCGCCCCAAGACTTAGAGGAAATCGGAGAGAAGGTACAGCAGATTATCCAGGAAGACCTGCCTTTCAGCCGACAGGTAGTTTCAAAGCCAAAGGCCCAGGAGGTTTTTTCCCAAGGGGGCGAGGATTATAAACTTGAGCTTTTGAAGGAGATCGACTCAGACCAGGTGAGTCTCTATCAGCAGGGAGAGTTTGTCGACCTTTGTCGTGGCCCTCATTTGCCTTCCACCGGCTATGTCAAGACCTTCAAGCTCCTCAGCACCTCAGGTGCCTACTGGCGGGGAAGCGAACGTAATCCTATGCTTCAGCGCATCTACGGTATCTCCTTCCCCCAACAAGATCAGTTAAAACAGTACCTGCACCGCCTGGAAGAGGCACAGAAAAGAGACCACCGGAGACTGGGACAGTTGCTCGACCTGTTCAGCGTGCATGACCAGATAGGTTCAGGCCTTATCCTCTGGCACCCGAAAGGTGCTGCCATCCGGAACACCGTCGAGACATTCTGGCGAGAGGAACATCAGAAAAGGGGCTACCAGTTAGTCTACACTCCCCACATCGCCAACGAGAAGATATACCAGGTTAGCGGACATCTGGATAATTATTCCGAGCTTATGTACTCTCCGATGGAGATCGACGGGGTACCTTATCGAGTGAAGCCGATGAACTGTCCCGGCCACATCTTGATCTACAAAAGCAGACAACGAAGTTACCGCGACCTTCCCATAAGATATGCCGAGCTGGGTACTGTCTATCGCTACGAAAAATCGGGAGTGTTGCACGGAATGCTGCGTGTGCGCGGGTTTACCCAGGATGACTCCCACATATTCTGCACTGAGGAGCAGTTGCCCGGGGAAATCGTGGGGGTGCTCGAGCTGGTGGAGTTTATGATGAAGGCCTTCGGCTACAACTACCGGGCATACCTGAGCACGCGCCCAGAGAAGTCCATAGGTTCTGATCAGGCCTGGGAGAAGTCGACCTCCGCCCTGCAAGGGGTGCTTGAGCAACGGGGGATAGAGTATGAGATAGATCCAGGCGAGGGGGTATTCTACGGCCCCAAAATCGATATCCAGCTTGAGGATGCCCTGGGCAGAGGATGGCAGGGGCCCACTATTCAGGTGGATTTCAATCTGCCCGAACGTTTTGAGGTGACTTATATCGGGGAGGACGGCAAAGAACATCCAGTAGTGATGATTCACCGCACAGTCTTAGGGGCGATGGAACGATTCATCGGAGGATTGATAGAACACTACGCGGGCGCCTTTCCGGCCTGGTTGGCACCGGTCCAGGTTGTGGTTATTCCTGTGTCTGACAGACAGATGGAATATGCCCGGAAGATCGCCGGTTCCCTCAGTGCCGATTTAATCAAGGTTGAGGTGGAACAGAGAAATGAGAAAATCGGCCGCAAGATCAGAGACGCAGAGATACAAAAGATTCCCTATATGCTGATTGTAGGGGAAAAGGAGGTGGAAAGTCAGACGGTTGCGGTGAGAAAACGAAGCAAGGGTCATTTGGGAAACCTGAAGTTAGAGCAATTCCGCAGCACGATCCTGGAGGAGACCCGGACGAGAACGATCGAATAATCCTTAACTATCCAGCCACTAAGGCACCCCGATACGGTCATACTTCCCTACGGGGCAGGCAAAGACACAAAGGAAATGCCTGAGTCTTAGAAATTTATCATTTAATCTTGGTGTTTTTGTGGCTAAGAAACAACAAAAAATGGAGGTGACCGATTATTAAGAAGAAAAGAATACGGATTAACAAACAGATTTCCGCCCCCCAGGTGAGGGTAATTGGCCAGGAAGGAGCACAGATCGGGGTGATAACGACCCAAGCAGCTTTGAAGTTAGCTTCAGAACAAGGTTTTGACTTAGTTGAGGTTGCACCGAATGGTACTCCTCCGGTTTGCCGGATAATGGATTACGGCAAATTCAAGTATGAAAAGGAGAAGAAGGAAAGGGAAGCGAAAAAGAAGCAGCATGGATTGCACTTGAAAGAGATAAGAATGCGTCCCAAGATCGATGAGCACGATTATCAATTTAAGCTTCGTCATCTAAAGGAATTTATCTCCAAACGCGACCGGGTGAAGGTGAGCATTATCTTTCGAGGGCGAGAGAACGCCCACAAGGAAGTGGGAGAGAGGCTTATGCAGCAGATACTGGCGGATGTGGCCGAATTAGCTACCATAGATGGATCGGTGCGATCGGAGAGAAATACCTTAATGGTGTTTTTAGTGCCCAAATAGACAGAGAGGATAAGAATCTATGCCGAAGATGAGAACCAATCGAGCAGCAGTCAAAAGATTTAAGGCAACGGGAACGGGCAAGGTAAAACGGAGTCGGGCCTTCGGCAGTCACTTGCTGAGCAAGAAGACCTCCCGGCGAAAGAGACAACTGCGGAAGTCCGATTTCGTCAGCTCCTCCGATATGCAAAAGATAAAAAAACTGGTGAATATTTAGCCACTAAGGCACAAAGGGAATATATAGCAAACCATGAAAAAAAATTTAACCACGAATCCACACGAATGTTCACGAATATGTTTGCATTCTGTGGACAAATTCGTGTTAATTAGTGTCCATTTGTGGTTAGAATGTTCTTTTTGTGGCTGAACTGCTTTGAAGTGAGAAAAAGGAGAATAAACTATGCCAAGAACAACCAACAGTGTAGCCTCCAGAAGGAGGCGAAAGATGGTATTGAAAGCGGCCCGAGGCTATTGGGGAGGCAGAAGCAGGCTTTATCGGACTGCTCGAGAGGCTGTTAACCGAGCGTTGGCTTATGCCTATAGGGATCGGAAGCGACGCAAGGGTGATTTCCGTCGTCTCTGGATACTTCGGATCAACGCCGCCGCCAGACTGAATGGAATCTCTTATAGCAAATTGATCTATGGACTGAAAAAAGCCGGAGTATCTGCCGACCGAAAGATTATGGCTGATCTGGCAATTTCTGACCCTGCCGCTTTCTCTGCCCTGGCGGAAAAGGCGAAGATGCACCTGTAACCCTCCCTTCAGCCACCAAGGCACCCCGATTAAATAGCTTCGCATTTAACGGGGCAGGTAAAGACACAAAGGCAATATTTATTATTCAATCTTGGTGTTAGTGTCTTTGTGGCCGGATTGTTATTTTACCAGAACTCCTACAGAGGAAACATGATCGACAAAATCGCTCAAATCAAAAACTCAGCAATAGAACAGATCGAGAGCTGTTCTGACATCGACCAGTTGAACCAACTCAAGGTGAAATACCTGGGACGGAAGGGAGAGCTGACCGACATATTGCGCTCCATCGGAAAGCTTTCCGCCCAGGAGCGGCCGGCAATAGGCAAGCTGGCCGGAGAAGCCAAGGCTTTGATCTCTCAAAGGCTGGAGCAGGTCTTCTCTTCGCTGGAGGCAAAACAACAGAGTCCTGTGGAGCTTTTTGACATCACTATGCCTGGCCGGAGACCTTCGGTAGGCAAGAAACACCCTCTGACTCAACTGATAGATGAGATCGTGAGAATCTTTCACGGAATGGGCTTCTCGGTTGCCGAAGGTCCTGATGTGGAGACTGAATACTATAACTTCGACGCCTTGAACACGCCTGCTGACCACCCTTCCCGTGATATCCAGGATACCTTTTACTTGGAGAACGGAGAACTGTTGCGAACGCAGACCTCTCCAGTACAGATCAGGGTGATGGAGAAACAACGTCCTCCGGTTCGCATTATCGCCCCAGGAAGGTGTTACCGCAGAGATACCCCTGATGCCACCCATTCCCCCAATTTCTACCAGGTGGAGGGACTCTATGTGGACACAGATGTGACTATGGCCGACCTTAAAGGGGCTCTGTCTGTCTTTGCCCAGCAACTGCTTGGTAAAGAGGTGAGAGTCCGTTTCCGTCCCCATTTTTTCCCCTTCACTGAACCCAGTGTGGAATACGATTTTTCCTGCACCACCTGTGAAGGAAAGGGATGCAGTCTCTGTAAGGGAAGCGGATGGATGGAGATCTCCGGTGCCGGAATGGTTGATCCAACGGTCTTCGAGGCCGTCGGTTATGACTCCGAAAAATACTCCGGCTACGCTTTTGGGATGGGAGTGGAGCGCATTGCCATGGTAAAATACGGTATCAACGATATCCGGCTGTTCTACGAGAACGACCTGCGATTTATTCAACAATTCTGAGCGCAAAGAATATTCATCCTTTCGTAGAAAGTCTAAAATCTAACGCAGAGACGCAAAGTCGCAGAGGAAAAACAAAAGAGATAATTATATGATTATTAAAGAATATTTTCTCTCTTTGCGTCTTGGCGTCTTTGCGTTGAAAATCAATGGTGGGACTTTTTACGGACGAATCAATTTTGACCAACCAGAAAGAATTTCATAGATGAGAGTCTCTTACAACTGGCTGAAAGAATATCTCTTTTTTGATCTAACACCTTTCCAATTGGCTGAACGGTTGACAATGGCTGGGTTGGAAGTAGAGAGCGTCGAAGAGATCGGCAAACAGTGGGAGAATGTCAAGGTCGCCGAGGTGCTCTCTGAACAGAGACATCCTGAATTCGACCGCCTTTCCGTCTGTCAGGTAGAGCTAAAGGGAGAACGACTCTCTGTGGTCTGTGGTGCTCCTAATGTAGAACAGGGACAAAAGGTAGCTGTTGTCCCTGTTGGCGCTCGATTGCCAGATGGCACTGTCATCAAGAGAAGGAAATTCAGGGGGATAGAATCACAGGGTATGATCTGCTCGGAAGCAGAGCTGGGATTGGGGGAAGATGAAGCCGGGATAATGGTGCTTCCTTCCGATACCCCGGTGGGAAAATCACTGGCCGAGGTGCTGGGACTGACCGATTTCCTCCTCGATCTGGAGATCACCCCTAATCGCCCTGACTGGATGAGTGTAATCGGGGTAGCCCGGGAGATCGGTGCCATAACTGGGAGTCGTCTCAACCGGGTTGAATACAAACTCAAAGAGAATTCATCCAGAATAGAAGAATTTGTCTCAGTAGAGATAAAGGACACCCGGGCCTGTCCCCGGTACTCAGCCCGGGTGGTGGCCGATGTTAAGGTTGTTCCCTCACCTCTCTGGCTTGGGAGGAGATTGGAGAACGCTGGAGTCAGGCCGATTAACAATATTGTTGATGTGACCAACTATGTGTTGTTAGAGTTAGGACATCCACTCCACGCCTTTGACTTAGACAGGGTGAAGGGCCACCAAATCGTAGTCCGGCGGGCCGGGGAGGACGAATCGCTTATCACCCTCGATTCGATTTCCCGCCGGTTGGGAGCGGAAATTTTGGTGATCGCTGATAGGGAACGGCCTATTGCCCTGGCGGGGATAATGGGAGGAAGCAACACAGAGGTGTCTGAGACGACTGCTAATGTGCTGCTGGAGAGCGCCTATTTTAACCCCAAGGTAGTTCGGAAAGGAGCGAAGAACCTGGGGATTTCCAGCGAGGCCTCGCAGCACTTTGAACGAGGAGCTGACTACAACGCCACTGTCAAGGCCCTGGATAGGGCAGCCGGACTGATCGCCGAAATCGGGGGAGGAACCATAATTCCAGGAGTTATCGATGCCTACCCCGAGAAACAGATATCCCCAACGGTGAAACTGAATACTGAGCGGGTAGAGCAGGTCCTTGGGGTTGGAATCCCCAGGCAGCAGACGGCGGAAAGCCTCCGTTCTCTGGAGTGTGAGGTCTCTGATGATAGCAGTGTTCTGGTGGTGAGGCCCCCCAGTTTTCGGCCAGACCTAACTCGGGAGATAGACCTGATCGAAGAGGTAGCCCGGGTATTCGGTTACGATCGGATACCTGCCGCAGACAGGGTCTCTGGCGACCTTGGAGTCGAGGAATCGCCTCAGCACCTGCTGGTTGAGCACATCAGAGAGCTTTTGATGGCCTCGGGACTGACTGAAGTGGTCACCTCCAGTCTGGCCGATCCCGAGGCCTTACGAACAGTGGAACCGGACATAGAGCCGATTTCTCTCTCCAATCCTGCCAGCCGGGAGATATCGGCCCTCCGTTCTACCTTGGTTTCCAGCTTACTGGAGGTAGTCTGCTGGAATCTGAACAGAAAGGCCCAGACGGTAAAAATATTCGAGGTAGGAAAGGTCTTCTTTCCTGGTGAGGATTCAACTGCCAAGGAGAGATTGCAGATCGGAGGAGCACTCACCGGAGGGAGAAGGGAACAACACTGGGAGCAGAAAGGCTGCCAGGTGGATTTCTTCGATACTAAGGGCATTCTGCAGACAGTTCTGGGGGAGACAATCTCTGGCAAACTAACTGTGAAGGCCCTCCACTGCCCCTGTTATCAGGAGGGGAAAGCGGCGCAACTCCTGCTGAACAACGATATTCTGGGAAGCTTTGGCAGGGCCGCTCCCCAGGTATTGACCCGGTTTCAGATAAAACAGCCGGTCTACATCTTTACCTTGGAGTTTGACAGCCTGTTACAACACTGGCAGAGGGAGAGAAAATTCCGGCCTCTGCCTCGATATCCTGCTGCCCAACGCGATATCGCTGTTGTGGTGGATGAACAGGTGGAAACAGAGCAGATAATCCAGACCATTGAAGCCGTTGATCCCCGCTTGATCGAGTCGGTGGAATTGTTTGATATCTACCGGGGAGATCAGATCCCCAGAGGAAAAAAGAGCCTTGCTTTTTCCCTCATCTTCCGCTCAGCTGAGGGCACTCTCTCAGAGGCAAAAGTGGAGAGGTTTTTCCAGAAGATAGTGAATAGGTTAAGGGAGGAGTTCAGCGCCCAACTTCGTTCTCAAGGGTAGACCCTATGGTGAATTGTTGTCAATACAGAAAGGGAATAGACTATGGGATTAGAAGCCTTGAACCATTTAGAGATAAAGATAAAACAGTCAGTAGAGTCAAACCAACGCTTGTGGGAGGAAAACAAGGACATAGTTCAACAAAACCGAGATTTACAGGACTGCTTGGAGAAATGTAACCATGAACTGGAGAAGTCACGTGCGGAAAACGAACAGTTCAGGCAACAATACGCTCCCTTAGCAGAAAAGAGAGAACAGATAAGAACTCAAATAGAAAAGATGCTTACCAGAGTCGATTCAGTGATATCTTAGCTTTTCCACTGGAGAAGAAGACCTCTGTAAGCGGAGAACTCTTTGCTAATTTTCTGTACGATGTTATGAATAACAGCAAAACAAATCCGGACTTCACTGAAAGCTCGCCTCAACAGAATTCAGTAACTGTAAACATATTAGGGACTGAATATCTGATAAAGGGAGATGCCGATCCAGACTACATCAGGAAAATGGCTCGCTATGTTGATGAAAAAATGAGAGGAATAAAAGAGGATTCCTCTGTTAGGTCATCGCTGGTTATGATAAGTATATTAGCTGCCTTGGATATCACTGATGAGCTACTCAAAGAAAAGGCAGAGAAACAGGCACTAATGTCAGGAGTAGATAGAAAAGCTGCAGAACTTGCCCGACTGCTTGACCAACAGATGGGCAAGATAGTGAGTGTTGGCAATTAGATGGCAGATTATCTGGATGAGGCTCCCTGTGGACTGCAGAAAGAGCGCTTATATCTTTCCAGGTGACTCAGTGAAGTCTGCTTAAGAGTTCCCCGCTTCCGTTGGCTAATGAAGTCTGCGGGATCATAGCATCTCGCAGAGAGGGCAAAAGCCACAAGCCGGGGATTTTTTATATAATTAGGACGCAGATTTTCGCTGATACACGCAGAAAACTACTTTCTCAAGTTTAGCATAAACTCTACAGAAGATTTCAGTAATTTTCTTGATTAGTTCTTTATATTTAAAGTCTTGACAATCTGCGTTCATCTGCGTCCCAAATGGAAATTTCTATACTATGTACTTAAGGAGGTAGATAAATATGTTTGTAAATCAAGCACTTATATGGATTATCAGCCTTTTGATAGTTGGTGTAGGAGCTTTTGTTGCAGGTTGGATAATTAACAACAAGATGGGGCAGAGCAAGATTGCTAATGCCAACGCCTTTGCTGAGCAGATAATCGCCGATGCGAAGAAAGAGGCCGAGAACATAAAGAAGACAGGCCTATTGGAGGCAAAAGAGGAGTGGCATAAGGCAGAAATGCAGTTTCAGACAGATACCCAGCGCAAAAGAGAGGAATTGCAGAGATCAGAGGCTCAGATAACAGGACGGGAAACGGAGCTGGATAGGAAAGCAGATATCTTGTCCGGCCAAGAGAAAGGTCTGAAGGAATGGGAACGTGAGTTGGCAGGCAAAGAGAAGAGATTGAAGCTCAGAGACCAACAGCTCTCTTCCATAATTAAAGAGCAGAATGTGAAGCTGGAGCGGATTGCAGGGATGAGCGCGGAAGTAGCTAAGAGGCTATTGATGGGTAACTTAGAGCAGAAAGCCAAAAAAGAGATTGCCCGAATGGTTAAAGAGATAAAAGACCAGGCCATCGCACAGGCGAGCAGAGAGGCAAAGGAGATCGTTACTTGTGCTATCCAACGCTGTGCCACCGACCATACAGTGGAGACCACTGTTTCCGTTGTCCCCTTGCCTAACGACGATATAAAAGGCAGAATCATCGGACGGGAAGGCAGAAACATCCGGGCCTTTGAAAATGCCACCGGGGTGGATGTCATCGTGGACGATACCCCGGAAGCAGTGATTCTCTCTGGGTTTGACCGAATCAGAAGGGAGGTTGCCCGCATCGCCCTGGAGAGACTGTTAGCCGACGGAAGAATTCACCCAGGACGAATCGAGGATGTAGTGGAGAAGGCAAAAAAAGAGATGGAAGAGATGGTCAAAGAGGCTGGTGAACAGACAGCCTTTGAAGTAGGGATTCAGAATCTGCATCCTCAGTTGATAATGCTGTTGGGAAAACTAAAATATCGCACCAGCTACGGACAGAATGTGTTGCAGCATAGTAAAGAAGTGGCCTATCTTGCTGGTTTGATGGCTTCTGAACTGAGCTTGGATGTCGCCATGGCCAAACGGGGTGGCCTGCTTCACGATATAGGCAAGGCGGTAGATCACGAGGAAGAGGGCACACATACCCAAATCGGTCTCGAATTGGCAAAGAAATATAATGAAAGCCCTATGGTGCAAAATGCTATTGCTGCCCACCACGAAGATGTCGAACCCACATCTCCTATCTCTATCTTGGTTCAGGCTGCCGATGCCGTTTCAGGGGCTAGGCCGGGGGCTAGAAGAGAAACCCTGGAAGGCTATATCAAACGGTTAGAGAAGTTAGAGAATATTGTAGACTCCTTCGAAGGAGTGGAAAAATGCTACGCCATCCAAGCAGGTAGAGAGATAAGGGTCATAGTTAACAGCGATATCGTCGATGACGCCTTGGCAGAACAACTGGCGGGCGATATAGTGGAAAAGATAGAGTCAGAGATGGAATATCCCGGCCAGATTAAGGTGACGGTTATCCGGGAAGTGAGGGCTGTTGACTACGCCAAATAGGAGAAAGGATTACTAAGTGAAGCTTCTTTTTATTGCTGATATCTACGGCCGGCCAGGAAGAAGGGCAATCTGCCGCCTGCTTCCCTCTCTGTTTGACCGATACAATATAGATATATGTATTGCCAACGGCGAAAATGCAGCCGGGGGCTTTGGGATCACGGAGAAGATCGCCGAAGAGCTGTTCTCATATGGCACAGATGTTCTCACCAGCGGCAACCACATCTGGGACAAAAAAGAGGTACTGCCTTACCTGGAAAGGTCGGAATATCTGCTTCGGCCGGCAAATTATCCCCCCACGGTAGTGGGCAAAGGGGCGGTCGTTTTTCAAACGCCCTCTGGGGTCCTGGTGGGGGTAGTTAACCTCCAAGGCAGGACTTACATTCGCGAACTGGACTGTCCCTTCCGGGTGGGAGACAAAGAGATTGCCCGATTGAGGCAGCGGACGAATGTGATTGTGGTGGACTTTCACGCCGAGGCCACCTCAGAGAAAATAGCTATGGGCTGGTACTTGGACGGCAGAGTCAGCGCAGTCATCGGTACCCATACTCACGTGCAGACCTGCGATGAGACTATTTTGCCGCAGGGCACCGCCTATATTACAGATGTGGGTATGACCGGCCCCCATGACTCAGTCATTGGCGTTCGGAAGAAGGCGGCTATTGATCGTTTCCTTTCCCAGATTCCACTAAAGTTTGAACCGGCCAAGGGGGATGTTAAATTATGTGCCGTAGTGGTAGATGTGGACGAAGAATCGGGCAAAGCTAAAAACATACAACGCCTAAGGATAGATCTGTAGTGACATTTCAGCCACAAAGACACTATTGGGTCGTTGGGTCTGTTGGGTCATTGGGTCTATTGAGTCTGATGACTCTATGCCCCTACGACCCTACGACCCTATGACCCTATGACCCTATGACCCTATGACCCTACGACCCTACGACCCTACGACCCTATGGACAGCTACTCGCAGCCACCTTGCACTGTCTCCGAAATAACCAGACAAATTAAAGAGTTATTAGAGACCAACTTGCCCACACTCTGGGTCCAGGGGGAGATCTCCAATTTCACCCGTCACAGCTCTGGCCATCTCTATTTCACCTTAAAGGATGAGTACAGCCAACTGAGATGTGTGATGTGGCGAGAACGCAGCCAGAGGCTCTTTTTTACCCCCCAACATGGCATGAAGGTCTTGGCCCAAGGAGACATCACCGTTTACGAACGGGCAGGCCAGTATCAACTGAGTGTACGCCAACTGCAACCAGCGGGGATAGGAGAGCTGGAACTCGCCTTCGAGCAATTGAAACAGAGGCTTCGAGCTGAAGGACTCTTTGACCAAGAACACAAGAAGCCCTTGCCAGAATTTCCCCAGATAGTAGGGGTAGTAACCTCAGCCACAGGGGCAGCTATAAGGGATATCTCCCAGATTATCGGCCGAAGGGCTCCCTGGGTTCAGGTGATTCTCCGTCCCACCCTGGTGCAGGGTGAGGGGGCCGCCGCCGATATCGTCCAGGCTATCAATGAATTTAACCGATATGGGGAGGTGAACTTGCTGATTGTCGGCAGAGGGGGAGGTTCTCTGGAAGAACTGTGGGCTTTCAACGAGGAAATAGTTGCCCGGGCAATCTACCGCTCGGGTATTCCGGTGATCTCCGCTGTGGGCCACGAGGTGGACTTCACCATCGCCGATTTTGTGGCTGACCGAAGGGCACCCACCCCTTCTACGGCAGCAGAACTGGCAGTCAGAGAAAAAAATGAATTACAGAGCTTAATTCACCTGCTTCAACAGCGGGCCACAGATAGCTTGTTGCGAGACATCAAAGATGCCCAGATGAAGGTTGACATGCTGGTTTCCAGCTATGCGCTCCAGAGATTTGAGGACAGTTTAGACCAACAGCTACAGAGGGTGGATGAATTGGGCAATGCTCTGGCTAAAGGTCTTGATCGGGTAATGGTGGGGAAAATCAGCTCTTTCAGGGAGATAGGGGGCAAACTCTGTGCTTTGAGTCCGCTTTCTGCTTTTCAGCGAGGGTTCTGCGTCTGTCAGAAGTTGCCGGAGATGACGGTTATCAAAGAGAGTGCTGCCTTGAAGGTTGACGATCTGGTTAAATTGCGTTTCAAGACAGGCAGTGCCCTCTGCGGAGTGGAATCAGTGGAGGAGTGATTTGTGCCGATTGACCTTCGGTGCTATTCGCCGATGGACGATATCAAGTGCCTGGCCGGTGTTTTTCAGAGGTTATTTCTTCCGGGTATAAGGTTGATTGACTCGTAAACTTTCATGCCCCTTTGGAGCACCACGAAGGATGAAAATAAGTCGCTATTTTCAGCGTCCAGAACCTCCCGCAGGTTTGGAACCTGCGGGAGGTTGGTATCAGCCAACTCTATTTTCGGAGTAAACTATTTGCCGATGGACGATATCAAGTGCCTGGCCGGTGTTTTTCAGAGGTTATTTCTTCCGGATATAATAAGGTTGATTGACTCGTAAAAAGTTCAAGATTCTCCCCCTCCCCTTTGTCCCCTCCCCCAGGGGGAGGGGATATATGACTTCTTACGAGAGGATCAAGGTTAAATGTCAAGGACTAAAGAATTACTGCGAAACCTGGATATTCCCCTTCTGACAGTCACCCTGCTGCTGGTCGGGTTTGGGATTATTGTGATCTACAGCGGCACTTACGGCAGTGAATCAGCAGGGATGAGGGGACTTTACCGAAGGCAGGCGCTTTGGGCATTGCTCTCAGCAGGGGCAATGGCGGCTGTTATTGTTTTGCCCAACAAAGTGTTCAATGCCTTCGGCCATTTCATATATGGGATTGCTGTTCTGCTGCTCCTGGTGACCCTTTTTGTGGGGGTTAAAGGCAGGTGGCTGATGATTGGCCCATTGAGATTTCAACCTTCTGAATTTGCTAAGATTGCAACTGTCATATTCCTGGCTCGTTATCTTTGTCGCAAGGAGCAGTTCTCACCGAGGCGGGTTCTGACCTGCTTTGTGATCTGTTTTGTGCCAATGCTTCTGGTGGCCAGACAGCCGGACCTGGGGACCTCACTGGTCTTCGTGGCAGTTTTCTTCCCCATTCTCTACTGGGCGGGACTTAGGCCCTTATACCTATTCTTTATCCTTACTCCTCTGATCAATATTCTCTGTGCCTTCTCATGGGTTTCCTGGGGTGTTTTTGTAGTTGTACTCCTGATAGTGATCTATCTTTCCCGCCCCTCTTTTGCCACGGCAGTCTTTCTGATAGTGCTTAACCTGGCGATCGGGATCGCTGTGCCGGTGCTATGGGGGAGACTTCAGAAATATCAGCAGGAAAGAATATTCAACTTTCTTGATCCTAATCGTGACCCATTGGGAGCTGGCTACCAGATTATTCAATCGAAGGTAGCCATTGGATCGGGAGGAATTCTGGGGAAAGGCCTCCTTCAAGGCACTCAAACCAAATTGGCCTTTCTGCCCAGGCAACATACCGATTTCATATTCTCAGTGGTGGGCGAAGAACTGGGCTTTGTGGGGGCGATATTGGTTCTGCTTTGCTTTCTTTTCATCGTCTGGAGAGGTATTAAGATCGCCGCCTCAACCAAGAATAGATTTGCCGGTCTTCTGGCTGGTGGATTGGTCTCTATCTTGGCCTTTCATGTCTTCGTTAATGTGGGAATGGCTATGGGGATTTTGCCGGTGACAGGGCTGCCGCTGCCTTTTTTAAGTTACGGAGGCTCTTCTTTGATGACATGTATGCTGCTAGTGGGCCTTCTGCTTAATATAGGGATGAGACGACATGAATATTGATTGTCTCCTTGGTAATGGGTAATGACAAAATCCAAAGCTCAAATGCCAAATGAAATCTTCACCCCGTGGGATAGAAAAGATTATCCAACGGGGCAAGAACGACTAAATGTCAAAGGCTCTTATACGCCCTGAAGGCGTAATGTGAGATACATAATGCTTCTTTTGGGTATTTGGATTTTGAGCTTGATTTGACATTCGGATTTTGGAATTTGACATTTCGGTTGGACGCTTTATTCTCCGCCTTTCAGCTCCATTGCCTTTCTAAAATCTTCGTAAGCCTCCTGTTTCAATCCCAGCTCTCTTTTAGCCTCAGCCCGCTTGCTGTAAGCGTCGGCGTTGCTTGGCTGAAAGCGAATAACCTCTGTAAATGCATCTGTTGCCTTCCGGTAATCCTCCAACATGATATACACAATACCCATATTGAACAGCACCTCTGTGTCTTCCGGGTCAAGTTGGATTGCCCTTTTTAAAGCGTCGAGTGCCCGTTGGTATTCTTCCTTCTCTATCAGGACAAGTCCCAGGTTAAAAAACACATCTTTGTTTGTGCTGTCAAGCTCCGCTGCTTTCACGAATGCCTGCTCAGCCTTGGCATATTCTTCTTGATTGGAATAGCATACGCCCAGGAAACGGTAGGTGTCTTTGATCTGGGGGGCAAGTTGTTTCACTTCCTCCAGCAATTGGGCTGCCCGGTCATATTCCTGTTTCTGGGTCATAAAATACAAGGCCAAGTTAAACTGTGCTTTTGTGTTCTTGGGGTCGATCTGCCTGGCTTTCTGGTAAGCTTCTAACATGGGCTCCTC
>JAUWEO010000104.1 GCA_030608245.1 Candidatus Latescibacterota bacterium | reverse complement strand
GATCGCTCGCCCATCACGCACGCCGACAAGCTGAAAGGTAGACTGCTGCTCACCCACGGCTCCAACGATAGCCGCGTTCCCGTGATCGAAAGCCGCAATTTGGCCGCCAAGCTTGACAGCCTTGGCAAACTGGTGAGGTATGTCGAGTTCGAAGGCCAAGGCCATGGCATTAAGGGTCTGGAGAACACCGTCCGTTTCTATCGCACCTGGTTCCAGTTCTTGTCAGGAATTTGACTGACTCACAAGAAGTCCGGATTGCTCCTTTGGCAAAACAGTCCGTTCGCTGAGAAAAATCGGAGGATAGATATGATTGATGCCAATACCCTTTTCGGTTTCTGGCCGAGAAGAAAGATTGATCTCTCTTTGGAGAAACTCCTGAAGATAATGGCAGAGCATAAGGTCGAGACATTCCTGTCCTTGTCAACTACCGGAATCTTTTACGATTACGAAGAAGGTAATGAGGAAACCTTGCGAACGAGCAGGAACTATCCCCAGATTGTTCCGGTGGCCACTGTCGATCCCCGCAGATATTTTGGAAGAGGAGATCTGGTCAAAAAGCTCTCTGAAAAAGGATTCAAGGCCGTTAGGCTCTTTCCCGACCTGCAGAGTTGGCCTCTCGATTACGAACCCTTCTTCAATATCGTCAGGGAAGCAGAGGAGGTGAGACTCCCTCTGATGATCTCGGTGGCGGGCTTAGGAGGGATAACCGAGATTACAAAAATAACAGATGGCTATAAGATGCCAATTATTATCACCGGCGTCAATTACAACCAGTTCAGTGAGGCGTTGGCAGTGGCAAAGACCCACAAAAATATTCTCTTGGAGACCTCACTTTTCGATACGCCGGATGCTTATGAAGTTTTCACCAGGGAGGTAGGAGCAGAGAAACTGGTGTTTGGTTCCCATTCTCTCTTCCACTATTTCTCCGCTTCATTTCTACCCTTGAAGAATGCGGAAATAGATGAAAAGGAAAAGCAACTCATCCTTGAAGGAAATATTGAAAGGATACTAAAGTGAAAATAATAGACCTACATACCCATCTCGGCAAATGGTTCATTCCCATTGAAAAGGTCAGCGTTGATGACTTCTTGAGGATTATGGAGAAAAACGGAATTGAGATCTCGGTTCTTTCCTCAAGTCGAGCCGTGGTGTACGATTTTCGCGCAGGCAACAGGGAATTGGCACAAGCAATTAGACCTCGGCAGGGGCTTTTGGGCTATGTCTTTGTCAATCCTAACTACCTCAAGGAGTCGTTCGCTGAGATGGACAAATATCTCAGCGAAGAGAAGTTCGTCGGCCTGGGAGAGCTTTATGATGGAAGCTATATCGGTAATCAGGCCTTAAATTGCGATGGACATAAGAGAACACTCGAGAGATTGCTGGAGAAGTTTCCCCAGAGACTCGTGCTTTTTCACTGCTGGGCGAAGAACGGAATCTCACGCCTTCTGGAAATAGCCAGAGAATTCCCAGATATCAATTTTATTGCCGGACATATGGGAAATCCAGACTGGGAGACGGCTGCTGAGGAGTTTAGGAAAGTGGAAAACGTCTACTTAGAAATATGTAGCAGTTCTCCCATCCGGGGAAAAATCGAGACAGTGGCGGAGAAGATAGGTGCAGAAAGAGTCGTCTTCGGCAGTGATTCATCTCTGATCAACCCAGCGTTTATTATTGGCATGATTGTAGATAGCGAAATCAACCAGAAAGATAAGGAGAAGATCTTTTATCTAAACGCAAAATCACTACTTAATATTTAACAAATAGAAATGCTGATTGTATAAGCCGAGGACAAACTGGTCTACAGGAGGCCAAAAGAGGGAGAAATATGTATAGGAAGATAGATAAACAAATCATGGAGGAATTAGGGAAGATCGTAGGGGGAGGCGCGATAATTTGTGATCCAGAAAAAATGCTCGATTACACCGGGGATGAATTTGCCGATTCTTCCATAAAGAAGTTCCCCGAAGTGGTGGTGAAACCGAAAAGCAGTGGGCAGATAAGCGAGATTCTGAAACTCGCCAACCAGGAAAGGATTCCAGTTACACCCAGGGGTGGGGGAACAGGCTTGTGTGGAGGATGTGTCCCGCTGTACGGAGGAATAGCTTTATCTCTGGAAGAAATGAACAGTATCGTAGAGATAGATAGAGAAAACATGATGGCTGTCGTGGAGGCCGGTGTGACCCTGACGGACTTCTATGCAGGGGTGGAAGAGGCCGGACTTTTCTACCCTCCACATCCGGGTGACGAAAGCGCTCAGTTTGGTGGTTTGGTCAACACTAACGCAAGTGGAGCAAGAGCAGTGAAATATGGAGGGGTGAGAAATTATGTTAGGGGATTAGAGGTTGTTCTACCCCAAGGGGAGATAGTAACTATGGGTGGGAAGCATATGAAGAACAGCACGGGTTATAATTTATTAAATCTTGTAATAGGTTCTGAAGGGACCTTGGGTGTGGTAACCAAAGTAGTGCTGAGCCTTTTGCCAAAACCACAAACTATCTATACACTTGTTGTGCCATACAATAGTCTGGACAATGCCATAGAGACCGTACCTGAAATCCGCAATAGAGTAGTTCCTATGGCAGTCGAATTCATCGAGCATGATGTTATCCCCCCCACAGAGGAGATGCTGGGGAAGAGATGGCCCTGTAAAGCCAAAGCTTATCTGATGATAATAGTCGATGGCACCAGTGACGAAGAGCTGTTTGCAGTTTTAGAGACTATAGGTGACATCTGTCTAAAACATGGTGCGGCGATAGGCAGTGTAGATGAACTCTCCATTGCTGATACCCAAAAGAGACAAAGGGATATTTTGGAGATAAGAAGTAATCTCTACTTAGCTTTGAAAAGGGGCATGCTCGAAATATTGGACGTCACTGTCCCTCCAGCCAAAATAGGGGAATATGTAGCTGAGGTGCATAAGATTTCAGAGAAATACGGCATGTGGTTGCCCAATTATGGCCATGCAGCGGACGGCAATGTTCATACCCATCTTATGAAAGTCGGGATAACAGATGGCAAATTAGACGAGAGGGAAACAGAAGGATGGAGAGAGAAATATCCACTTGCCCGAAAGGAAATTCATGAAAAAGCAAAGGGACTTGGGGGAATAATCTCCGGAGAGCATGGAATAGGATTGGTGAAGATGGAGTATTTGCCTATATTTGTTGACTCAGCACAAATCGAGTTGATGAAAGGGATAAAACGACTGTTTGATCCCAACAATATACTTAATCCCGGCAAAGTTTTTGATATGGCTGCAATTTGAGTAAAGATGAAACATATTCTTTCGTAAAGCGGAGAGGGGTTTTTCACAGAGTGACGGGCGTATGAAGGAAATATGCTTTGCGCTTTACGGATTAAGACTTCTCCAAAAATCAAAATAAGAATTGCGGAATAGGTTTTGTTTAACAATAACAACGAGGAGGGTGAAAAATGCAGTATAAAGAGTTGGCCAATACAGGAGTGAAAGTAAGTAAGGTTGCAGTAGGTACCTGGCAATTCGGACATGCCAGCGTCTGGGGCGAATTGTCTAAAATGGAGGAATATCAAAGGATTGTCGATGAGGCAATAGCGGCAGGGGTCAACTTATTTGATACCGCCAAAGCCTACGACCTATCAGAGAAAGTGGTAGGAGAAGTCCTAAAAGGCAAGAGGGATAAGGTGATCTTAGCCACCAAGTTGAGCGGGGCAAAGTTTGATTACGATACCGTCCGGTCAGAACTGGAGGGAAGTCTGAAAAGGCTACAGACTGATTATGTAGACCTGTACCAGATTCACTGGCCTAAAATAGACATCCCCGGCACCTGGCATAAGACCGATATGGAAAAGCAGGACTATGAAGATATCTTTACCTCTTTTAGCAAGTTGAAGGAAGAAGGTTTGATCCGTTTTGCCGGAGTGAGTAATTTTAGGCTGGACAATCTCAAGGAATTCAGCGATGAAGCCCTTGACTTTCTAATTGCAGATCAGGTGCCATACTCCCTGCTGTGGAGGTTTTATGATGTGGAGAGAGTAAGCGAGTTTTGTAAGCAGAAGAATGTAAACTTCCTTGCTTATAGCCCATTGGCTCAGGGACTTTTGAGCGGAAGATTCGGCAAAGATGGAGAAGAGGTAAAGGCGATGATTCGCCAGAACAATATCCTGTTCAACAAACCTGTTTATAGCAGAGCACTCCAGGTAGTGGAAGCGGTGAAAAAGGTAGCTAAGGAAATAGGGGCAACCCCTGCCCAGGTGGCCCTAAAATGGGCCATGGAAAGAGATGTTATGGTGAGCGTATTGGCTGGGGTGAGGAAGCTGAAACATCTTAAAGAGAATATCGAAGCAGTGGATATTCCTTTGACCAAAGAAGATCAGGAAAGGTTAAACAGAGTCAGCCTGGATTTCCAAAAGACTCTGCTTCCTGGACTTCAGTTGTGGATAGGAGACAATAGAAAAGAGGATGTAGAAAAATTGGGTATTGAGACTAAGGAATGAGAACCACCAAATAGGTAACCACGAAAAAACTGGAGAGCTGAAAGGAGAATGAATGCAGTATAACGAACTGGCTAATACAGGGTTAATGGTAAGCAAGATTGCAGTGGGAACTTGGCAATTCGGGCATACCCGCTTTTGGGGCAAATTGTCCAAGATAGAGGAATATCAAAGAATTGTCGACGAAGCAATAGAGGCAGGGGTCAACTTATTTGATACTGCCAAAGCCTATGGAACATCAGAGGAAGTACTGGGAGATGTTCTAAAAGAGAATAGGGATAAGATTATATTAGCCACCAAGTTGAGCACCAGGAAGTTCGACTACGACACCGCTCGCGCAGAGCTTGAGGAAAGTCTAAAAAGATTACAGACCGATTACATAGACCTGTATCAGATCCACTGGCCCAAAATAAGGCATATATTTGGCAGCGATATGGAGAGAAAAGATTATGAGAACATCTTCAACTCTATGAGTAGGCTGAGACAAGAGGGCTTGATCCGGTTTGCAGGAGTGAGCAACTTCAGGCTGCATAATCTCGAAGGATTTAGTGATAAAGCTCTCGACTTCTTAGTTACAGACCAAGTGCCTTACTCCCTGTTGTGGAGATTTTACGATGTGGAGGGAGTGAGTGAGTTCTGTAAACAGAAAAACATAGGTCTTCTTGCCTACAGCCCACTGGCTCAGGGACTCTTGAGCGGGAGATTCGGTAAAGACGGAGAACGGGCGACGGAAAAAACTCGCCAGACTAATCTCCTTTTCAACGAGCCTGTTTACAGCAGAGCACTCCAAGTGGTGGAAGTGGTGAAGGATGTGGCCAGAGAAATAGGGGCAACCCCTAGCCAAGTGGCTTTAAAGTGGGTTATAGAAAAAGATGTTATGGCAAGTGTATTATGTGGGGTAAGGAAGTTGAACCACATCAAAGACAATATCGAAGCAGTAGATATTTCCTTAACTGAAGAACATCAGCAAAGGTTGGACAAAGCCAGTCTGGATTTCCAAAATACCATGCCTCCTGGATTGGAGCCGTGGATAGGAAACAATAAGAAAGAAGACTTAGAAAAGCTGGGGATCTGAATGATATTCACCAACGCTCATTGGTTTTCAACGCAAAGTCGCAAAGAAAGAAGATACTCTTTAATAATCAAATAATTATGTTTCTTTTTTTCTCTGCGGCTTTGCGTCTCTGCGTTAAATTTTGGACTTTTTACGAGTCAATCAAAGTTCGGTAAGAAAGTCGGAAGGCTTTCTACTCCTCTGGCTCTTTCTCTCCAGAAGGTTTGTCACCAAAGTAGATGAATCTGCCTATCAAGTGGACCCAGTTGCTCCACTGTTTCCCCTTTTTTCCCTCCTTTTTGATAATCCCGGAAAATGCTGCCGCCTTCGAGTCCATTTCATCGGCGTAGTAGAGGACGATGGCCTCTAAGGTCATCGGCACTATCGGAGAGCTGTTTTCCAAGCTGCCGTGATGGCTTAGGATCAAGTGAGAGAGTTGCATCTTTAGTTCTTCGGGAAAGTCGGGGACTTGTTGGATCTTCTCTCTAACGATTCTTTCGCCTATGACGATGTGCCCCTCTAATCTGCCGATATCGGAGTAGTCAATTAAGGTAGTCCAGCAGTAAGCCTGGGTCTTGCCGATGTCGTGAAGCAGCGCCCCGGTGATTAGGAGATCCCGATTGACCAGAGGATACTGCTTGGCGGCCGCTTCACATATCTCCGCCACCGAAAGAGTATGCTCCAACAGTCCGCCCAGATATGCGTGGTGCCACAGTTTACCCGCTGGGGCCTGATGGAGTTTAGTAGAGAGCGATTGGTCCAGAAGACAACTCTTCACCACCTGGTTTAAATAGCGATTCTGAATCGTCTCAACCTTTGCCAGCAATCTCTGGAACAGCTCTTCGCTGCTTTTCTCCGACTGTTCAAGAAAATCAGCAGGGTCAAACTCCGACTGCTGTGCCTTTCTGATCTTCTCCAGTTTAATCTGAATCTCCTCCCGGTAAGTACCAACCGTTCCCTTCACTTTCACCACATCTCCGGGTTGAATCTCTTCGTTGACCTGTTGAGGATTTTCCCACAG
>JAUWEO010000058.1 GCA_030608245.1 Candidatus Latescibacterota bacterium | reverse complement strand
GGTGGCAGTGATCCAGGCCCCTTCCTCAGTTCCGCCAAGCTCGCCTGTGGAGCTTGACGGCTCTAAATCCTACCACACCGATCTCACCAAACAGATCCTCCTGTGGGAGTGGGATTTTAACAAGGAGGATGGTGTGGACTGGAGCCGGGCGGATGCCACCGGGAGAATCGTGACCAACGAAACCGGGTATCCCTTGCCTGAAGGCGTTCTCAGTGATACTGTCTATGTGACGCTAAGGGTGACAGATAATAGCGATCCGGTTATGGTTCGCACAGCAGAACGTCGTATCATAGTGAGCCGTGAGAACCATCCGCCGATAGCAGATGCAGGCGGTCCCTACTCAGCCAAGATAGGGCAGGAGATAACATTTGATGGCAGAGGCTCCCATGACCCTGATGAAGGCGATGAGGTTGTCCTGTATGAGTGGGACTTAGACGGCGACGGAGAGCACGATGACGCCACCGGCTCCACTCCAACACATACCTGGAACGTGGAGTATTCGGGCAGGATAGGCCTTAAGGTCACAGACTCGCATGGGTTAACAAATGAGGCAAAAACCTATACCACTGTCTGGACATCCAAGAAGGACCTGTACATTGCATCCTCGGATATCACAGTTACTAATCACTATCCTAACCAAGGGGAGACGGTGACCATCACGGTGAATGTCCACTACAGCGGCGAATCGACAGGATCTGTGGACAACGTCAAGGTCAGATTCTATGATGGGGACCCCGATGTAGCCGTCGTTCAGATAGGCGAGGATCAAACCATCGCTCACCTTGATCCCGGGGGAAGCGAGACAGTGGGTGTCGACTGGGTTGCTCCTGACACAGCCCCCCACCACCTCTATGTAAGGGTAGATCCGGACGGTGCTGTCGAGGAGTGGAATGAGCAGAACAACGAGGCGTTGGTGACGGTCAACCCGGCTGTTGAAGTTGGCCAGTTATGGATAGAACCAACGCCTGCCTGTCTGCCGCCCGCCAATTTCAACCTCACTACCAGCGTGCAAGTCAAGGTCAAAGAAATACAGAATCTTATGGGTGCATATATCAGCCTGAAATTTGACCCGACGAAGGTACAGGTCGTGGGAGAAATCAGCGAGGGGGCTTTCTTAAGGACGAACAACCCAGACGAGACCGCGTTCAGCGGCAGTTATGACAACACCAATGGCACCTTGACGTTCCATTTTGCCCTGATGGGCGGTGAACCGCCGGGAGTCTCAGGAGAGGGAGCCCTGGCAACAATCACTTTCAAGGCTGCTGCTCAGGATCCAACCAGCAACCTCACGTTCGATTCCTACACCCTGCGGGATCACGAAAATGCGCCGATCAATGTAGATGCGGTAGACGGAAGGTTCGAAACCATTACCGATCTTTTAGGGGACTTCGACGATGACATGGATGTCGATTTTGAGGACTACACCCTATTTGTTCAGTATTGGAATGCTCAGGACCTGACCGGGGATATTGCCAGAATGCCTGTTGGCAGCGCTGGCCTGCCGGCCTGGTCGAAAACCAATTATCCTTTCTCTGGCGAGGGGGTAATCGACTTCGAGGATCAGATGGTATTTGCCTTGATGTACAACTGGTACAAGAGTGCGGCTGCCGCTCCTCTGGCTAAGATTGTTCCGGCGCTTCAGATGGAAAGGGTTGTCGGGAAGACGGCCGTCAAGATCGCTTCTCAGGCTGAGGTACCCGTTGACGAAAGCTTCACCGTATCCCTCTCTGTCCAGAATGTCAGGGACCTTATGGGAGCAATGCTAAGGCTAAAGTTTGCCCCCAATCTGCTTGAAGTAGAAAGGGTTGAACAGGGAGAATTTCTCACCAAGAATGGTGGTACAGTCTCATTGGTCGAAGAGATTGACCCCTCGCAAGGGGAGATAGAGATTAACACTGTTGCCCTGGGCGGAAGCTTCTCAGGAGTCAATGGCTCTGGTGAGTTGGCGACTGTAACCTTCAGGCCCCTTGCTCCAGGGGAATTGAATATCTCGATTGCTGAACTGAAACTGCGCGATTCATGCAACTATCCGATCTCGGTCAATTCGGAAGGCTGTGGGCTCTTGGTTAGCGTAGGTCGTTCAATTCCAGAGATATTCGCTCTCTTCCAGAACTACCCTAACCCGTTCAACACCACTACCAGTATCAACTACCAGTTGGCAGAAAGGACATTTACCACCCTCAAAGTCTACAACCTTTCCGGACAGTTGGTCAGAACGCTGGTAAAAGAGAAGAAACCCGCCGGCTGGCATTCTGTAAGATGGGATGGCCGGGACAGCTCCGGCAGAGCAGTAGCCAGCGGAATCTATTTCTACTACTTCACCGCTGGCGAGTTCTCCAAGGTTCACAAGATGTTGCTTTTGAAGTAGATCTCTTACCCGAAGCCGGGTGGAATATATTCTCAGTATAGGGGATAACTGACCAAGGCGCTGTCGATCTTGATTTCGGCAGCGCCTTTTCTTTCAAATCATTTTTGACAGTCGAGATGTCTCTTGGACATAGATAGTGAACTTATGAGAGAAGATGAAGAAATCAGCGGATAGCTTGAGACGAGGTATTTCACCAGAGAGAGCTCCTTAAAAACTCTTGACATCTTTTTTGATTTGTATTATGATTTTAGATTACAAGGCCGCTCTCAAGGGGACAGTGGGGAAATCACAAAGCAACTAAAGTCATTAGGTTCAGTCTCTTTAGGGACCTTTTGATTTTTCCAGTGATGGCTTTTGTCTGAAACGCGCAACCTTAAAGATCATAGTCATCTCTATAAAGAGCGATGACCAACTACTGATGAGCAAGAACAAAAGGAGGAATCCAATGAATCTCAAATTTGAAATCTCGGCAGCGAGGCTGGGGATCCTCGTAACGCTGGCCGTCATCCTGAGCGGTTCTGTATCTTTAGGGATTGCCCAGGCCCAGGAGGAGGCAACTATCGAGCAGATAGCCCATTTCGGCGGCTGGCACGATTGTGTGGCCGTACAGGGGAACTACGCCTACCTTGGAATGGGTCCCTCTGTCTCAGTCCTTGACCTCTCCGGCGCGCAGCCCGAGCAGGTGGCTTCCCTGAGCCTGCCTGAGAGGCCGCTCGATATTTTCATCAGCGGCAACTATGCCTGCATCGCAGATGGTGATGCAGGTCTCCAGATCGTGGATACCTCTGACCCGCTCAACCCCTCCATCATCGGCTCCTGGCCGACAACTGGCCAAATTTGGACCCGGGGCATTTATGTCTCCGGCAACTACGCCTATCTGGCGGCCGGCGCGGACGGTTTGAAAGTGGTTGATGTCTCTGACCCTTCCTCCCCCACCGAGGTTGGCTCCTTCGAGATAGACGCAAGAGATGTCTTTTTCCTGGGCAACTATGCCTATGTCCTTGAATACGTGGAGCAAAGTGGCAAGCTATGGGTGATAGATATCACTGACCCGACAAATCCCACGGGACTCGGCTCTTGTCAAGTAGATGGATCTAGCCGGGTCTTCGTCCTGGGAGATTACGCCTATGTGGCCAACGGATGGCAGAAAGGCGTACAAATCGTTGACATCTCCGATCCGGCCAGCCCCACGGTAAAAGGCTCCTATGGCGCTGGCTCCAAGAACGCCTACGATGTTTGCGCGCATGGCGGTTCCACCTATATCTACATCGTCGGAAGCTTCAATGGACTGATCATACTTGAGGCCTCCGACCCCGAAACCCCCATCGAGGTGAAGGTGCTGCAGGACGTCAACGCACGTGTCATTCAGCTTATTTATCCCCACGCCTATGTCGCCTGTGGTAGCGATGTCGGCTTCCAGGTGATCGACCTCTCCGACCCGGCCAATCCCAGTGTAACCAACCAATATGAAGTGCCAGCAGCGATTCTAAGCCTCTATGCCTCCGGCAACCATCTCTACCTCAGCTCCTTCGATCGGCTCTGGGTCTATAGCGTGGCAGACCCGGAGAATCCCACACCGGTGGGTTCCTATGACCAGTGGTATGCTAATAGTCTGTTTGTTCAGGGCAACTATGCCTATGCTCTTGCGGACGACCTGTACATCATTAATGTCTCCGACCCCAGTAACTTGACCCAGGAAGGGGTCTACGAAGTAGGGGGTTGGCGAAAAGTATTCGTCCTGGGCAACTACGCCTACCTCGTTCTCTCCGATAAGGTGGAGATAATTGATGTCTCTCCCCCCTCAAGGCCCAGCAAGGTCGGTGAGTTTCCGGCTGACCAGGGTACAGACATCTTCGTTCAGGCGGGCAGCACTATTGCCTATGTTGTGGATAACCAGGGCCTCCACGCCATTGATGTGTCCAACCCCGCGGTTCCGACAGAGTTGAGCTCCGCACAAACCGCGGGCAGACCCACCTGCGTCTGGGTCTCTGGAAACACCGCCTTTGTTGGGAGCAACACCGGGGAGCAGCCTGACTACCAGTTTTGCCTCGAGGCGTTTGATGTCTCCGATCCCTCAAGCCCTACCAAGGCAGCGCAGACTGACGGCGAGTCAGGGAGGATTGGGGATGTAGAGGTGCATGATGGCACCGTCTTCGCCGCTATCAGCGCAAGCAGTGGCACCCATACCTACACCTATTCGGACGGCACTTTCTCCTCTGGCCCACAGTGTTCCGGCGAAGCCTATCACGCCACAATCCACCGCCCGAGTACTGAGGCCACATATATCTATAGCGCCGCCAAGGGCTACGGGGTAGACACCCAGAGGCTCATCAGGACCCCCCCGTCAAAGATATGCTGCCTCGAAACGAACGTCAAGCCCCCTGAAGCAGCTGCTGCTGGCTGCACAGCAGAGGCTGAACGAACTCAAGGAGTTTGTGGTTCACAGGTGAAAGTAACCGCGACTGAAGTAGATCCCTGGAACTTTAGAGAGTGGAGTGGCGCTGCAATTGGTACAAGTAAAGAAGCTATGGCTACAATGAGTGGAGTAGACCCAAATTGTTCCGAGGCTGTTGCCAATTTTGTTAAGCCTTCTTTAACCCTGGCTGGAGCTTCAGATGAGAGGCACTTCTGTCCTAATGATACAGATAAAGTCTTTAGCCTCTTTACCCTTGCTCTCTGTGTTAACCAGGAGGATGATTGGCAAGTCGCAAGCATGAGCTTTAAGGCTTCAGGTACAGGTAATGAAGAAGAAGATATTAAGGAAGTCAGGCTATATAAAGATGGTACACTGCTTGATAAAGATACTTATGTCTTTGACGATGGCGACATAACCTTTAACGTGAACCAGCAAATCTCGAAAGGTAAATGTATTATCTTGCATCTGGTTTATGAGTTTTTAGACCAGATAAATTTTGAACCATCAGATTCAGCGAAAAGCTTCTATGTAGAAACCAAAGCACCATGGGTTAGTGCCTGGCCTCTCATTTATCCTAATTATGAGAAATTACCTGCTGAGATAATTATCAGTGAATCTATAATTATAGCGCCTGTCTGGAATTTAAATACAGGGGAGGGTTTTGCCACTATTCAACAGGCAATAGATGATGAAAATACAAAAGATGGGGATACCATAGAAGTATGTCCTGGAAATTATTATCCTGCGGTTACTAGAAATATTGATGTAACAAAGTCACTTACTATCAGATCAATGGAAGGTCCTGATGTAACTTTTGTTATTGGGCACCGAGCAATTTTTACTGATCATATGTTCCATTTAAAAAAAGATAAAATTACAATAAAAGGATTTACAATTGAGGGCGCTCATATGGTTGTACAATTTCCAGAATCATATTATACGGCTGGAATTTATATCGATGCCAGTAACTGTCTTATCGATGGCAATAAAATTCTGGATAACGATTATGGTATTGTTCTAGGAGAAGGAACAAAATATTGTGAAGTTTATGATAACTCGATTTCTAATAATAAAATAAACGGTGTTTGGATTATAGGAAGCAGCTTAAATAAAATAGAAGGAAATACAATATCAGAAACCACTCAGCATGCAGGCATTTATATACAGAGTTCTCATAAAAATGAAATAGAAAATAATACAATCTCTGGGAATGGTGGTAGTGGTGTACAAATTGTTGTAGGAAATGAAAATATAATCAGCGCTAACTATATCGGTACAGATAAAGAAGGTAAAGAAGCTAAACCAAATAGTGATGGTATTTATATTGAATTTGGAGAAAAAAACAAAATAGAAAACAACCTAATCTCAGGGAATTATGAAAATGGTGTGTTTATTACGCAAGGAGGAAATGAAAATGAAATAATAAATAATTTAATTGGTACCGATAAAGATGGTAAAGAAACGATACCAAATATGAACAATGGAGTTGATATTTCCGGAGGAGCAAGAAACAAAATAGAAAACAACATAATTTCTGGTAATCGCGTTAATGGTATAATTGTTTCATTTTCACAGGCGAATCGTATCTTAAGTAATCATATTGGTATTGGTGAGTTTGGTGCGTTTCCGATGGCAAATAGAGTTGGCATAAGTCTCTTGGCAGCAACTAAAAATATTATTGCAGATAATCTCATCGGATTCAACAAAACAGAGGGAATAAAATTAGTAGTCCAGTCCAAAAATAACATAATTGATAATAATAAGATTATTAATAATAAAGGGGACGGTATTTATTTAGAGAAATCTGATGATAATATAATTAGACGTAATAAAATAAACGAGCACACAAAGAGTGGTATTTATATTTTCAGATCAGGCAAAAATATTATCATCTCTAATACTTTAAAATATAACTGTTCAGGAATTAAGGAAATTGAATCTGATAATAACGAAATCTCCAGCAACTATCTATTTTCAAACAAATGCGGAACAGGTATTCATTTAGACAACTCGAACGGATACATAGTCAATAATAAAATAACAAACGATGAGCAAGATGGAATCAAATGCGAGAATAGTTCTAATCCTGTTATACGCAATAATAACATCTTTAATAACAGTGGCTTTGGGCTGAACAACATCGATCCAACAGCTACTATCGTTGCACAGGGAAACTGGTGGGGTGACCCCAGCGGCCCGGGCGGCGTTGGTCCCGGCGCTGGCGATGAAATCAGCGGAAATGTGGACTATGACAATTGGCTGACAAGCTCTGTTCTCCTCGTTGTGACAGCCGGTGAAGACATTGGCAGCATGCCCGGGAAAACCGATTCGGTGTGGTTCAGCATTAGAAGCTGGGCCCAAGCTGCTGAAACTTTTGACGTGAGTGTCGCCAACTCTCTGGGATGGGATCTGGATCCCACCTCCTTTGTAGTGGACCTCGATGCAGAGGGGGATACTACCCTGGCCATTAGTGTTTCTATCCCTTCCGATACCCCTGAGGGGACAGTCAACAAAGTTACCCTCACCGCCGCCTCACAGCCTGATCCCTCTGTGATGGATTCGGATACTTTGATGGTTACCGCTGTGATACCGGCACCGGCTCATATCGCGGTCTCCCCTGATTCCGTCCTGTTGAGTCCTGGCCAGACACAGTGGTTCACCGCGCAAGAGTGGGATAGCCTGGGAAATCCTCTGGAATTTGACCCTGTCTGGAGTGCCACCGGCGGCACGATCACCCAGGCTGGCCTTTACACGGCGGGGGACAGCGCAGGTACGTACCTCGTCTCGGCAGAAGACCCCGAAACCCAGCTCCAGGGGCAGGCTGAGGTCCGTGTCATCCTCCGCGGCGACTTCAACTCAGACGGCCGGGTCTGGACCGAGGATTTCGTGATGTTTGTAACTCAGTTTGGCCGGCAACAAGGTGACGAGGGCTTCGATCCTATCTATGACCTGGATGGAGACGGCAGGGTGTGGACAGGCGATTTCGGCATATTTGTCGCCCAGTTCGGCAAGACAAGCGGGGCAGCCAAGAGAGTGGCAGGGCTTACACCTGTAGGCAAGAATCAGAATGCCGAGATAAGCGTGTCAGTTCACACCAGGGCAACTCCCCTGTCGTCCGGAGCCAGAGAGTTTACCGTCGAGCTCTCTGTTGAGAATGCCACCGAGCTGCAGGGCTACGGCCTAACCCTCGATTATGATTCCCAGAGCTTGGAGTTTCTGGGTGCCACTGCGGGCAAGGAGAACCTCCTGAATAGACTGGGCGGTTCCACGCCTCTGTTATTGGTGGTCTCCAACCCAGACAGACCTGGCCAGGTGTGGATTGCCAATGCCCTGGTGGAGTCTAAGTCTGCTCAGGGCGATGGACTGCTAGCCACTTTGAGTTTCCGAACCCGGGGCAGGCTTTCCGGCTCTTCAATGCCTATCAGCCTCTCTGGGGTAGAGTTCTTCGATGCCCAGTTGCGCCCGAATTCCGTCTCTGCAGAGAATCTGACCAAACAGATACAGCTTGTGCCAGGGCAGAACCGACTTGCCCAGAACTATCCCAATCCCTTCAACGCAGCCACCTGTATCAACTATCAGTTGGCACAACCGGCGTTGGTGACCCTCAAGGTCTACAACCTCTCCGGCCAGTTGATCAGAACACTGGCAAAAGAAAATAAACCTGCCGGCTGGTATTCTGTGAGGTGGGATGGCCGGGATAGCTCCGGCAGAGCGGTGGCCAGTGGAATATACTTTTATCACATTTCCGCTGGTGAGTTCTCCAACGTTCACAAGCTGTTACTTTTGAAGTAGGTCTCTTGTTACCCAAACCGGGTGGGATATATTCTCAGCATAAGGGACAACTGATCAAGGCGCTGTCGATCTTGATTTTGGCAGCGCCTTTTCTTTTGCCAGAATCGAAGTTTCCCTTGACAAAACTCAATACCTGTGGTATAATTACCCCTTGCACTGCTCCAGCTACGACTCAGGAGGAAGCTTTACATTCTCTTCATTTACGTCTTCAGCACCGCAGACAACCATAGGGCCTTAGATGATCATCTTGAAAACACCCCGGGAGATAGAGCTTCTCCGGCAGAGCAATCGAATCGTCGCCGATGTCCTTGTCACCTTGAGAGATCTGATACAGCCGGGGATAACTACTAAAGAGTTGGATCAAACAGCAGAGGATCTAATATTGAACAACGGAGCT
>JAUWEO010000190.1 GCA_030608245.1 Candidatus Latescibacterota bacterium | reverse complement strand
GATCGGGCGCGTTCGGAATGTCGTTTTCTCCAACGGCGCGATCCTTGAGGAGGAGACAGGAGAGTTGAAGCTTTACTATGGTGCGGCAGATACCTGCATCGGACTTGCGACTGCGCCTCTGGATGAGCTGGTGGAAGCTTGCCTGAGGCGATGAAGTGCCCGTCTTGCCGTAGGCTTGGAACCTGCGGGAGGGCAAATCACAAGGGATTCATTATAAGCCAAAGAAAAGGAGCAACATAGAGATGTCTTTCAAAATGGTGGCAGTGGATGTGGACTGGACATTATTGGACGAGAGAGGACGCATTCCGGGAAGAGTTTTTGAAGCTTTCAAAAAGATAACCTCAACTGGTGGCTATGTGGTCATTGCCACAGGTCGGGGGATGGAGAGTGCTTCCGAAGTGTTTTTAGAAAACGGCTATCCGTTGGGAACAGATGGCTATCCCCACGCGCTCACAGTCGGCAGTCACCTTTTCTATCTGCAGGACGGGAAGTATGTTCCCGATGAAGCGTGGAACGTCAACGTCGGGAAGTGGTGGTCAGAATCGCGCCCGATTGCAAAGGAAATCATGGATGCGATCATTCCGCGGCTTGGAGGAATCGAGCACGAAAGAGCGTGGGAGGATGGCCTCCTATTCACCAGTCTGGAAGATGCGGTTCAGGTCCAGGAGCTTATTATCCGATATATGAGGAAAGAGGGGATAGATGCCGTTTTTTTGGAGCGCAACGGATGGGGTGTGGGACTCAGCGATGCGCGAGTGGGAAAGGGAATTTGTCTGCGTCGAATAACCAGGAAGATGGGGCTAAACCCCGAGGAGGTCGTAGCTGTCGGCGACTCCAATAACGATCGGCCTATGCTCGACGGTCAGATGGGCTTTTTCCCCGCCTGCCCGGCCAACGCGGACGAGGAGATAAAGAGCATTGTGAGAAGGCGGCGCGGGTTCGTTGCAAAACAAAATTATGGAATGGGAGTGGCGGAGATTATCGGGAGCATTTTCCTGGGCGGAAACGGAGTTTCGGTTGCATCCTGCGCGGAAGACCAAGAGCTGAAGGAGGTGGAAGATGTCCTTTAAACCAGCGATAATGACCGGTGTCTTTTCGGAGCTTAAGCCGGAAGCGTCTATAAAGAGATTGGCCGGTATGGGCTGGAGGTACTTTGAGTTCTACTCCGTGCATATGGCCGAGATGAACAAACGGAAGGACCCGGCTAAGCACTTTTCAGCCCTGAGGGAGCTTTGCGAGAAGCTGGAGGTATGCATACTCGCAGCCCACGATAATACCCAGGGGGTACCACCTGAAAGATTCATTCAGTGGGCTCAAATCCTTGGGGTGGAGACGGTAGTACTGCATCCGCGGGTGGAAGAGACGAAGGAGAAAAACCTCGAAATACTCAACGGATGGGTGGTATGGGCAGAGCGATTTGGAATAGGAATTGCCGTGGAAAATATGCACGATATGATCCCCGGCATAGAGGGCAGAAGGGTCTTTGGGGCTACTCCTTCCGAATTACTCTGGCTGGTGGAGGAGACAAACCCTGAACTTGTCGGAGTCTGCTGGGATATCAACCATGCCCATGTCCAGAAGCTGGATCAGTATCGTGCCATAAAGCAGTTGGGAAAGCACCTTGTCCATACCCACATAAACGACACCACCACCGACTCCGGGGAGCAGCATCTGTTGCCTTTCGAGGGGAAAGTAGACTGGAAGGCGGTGATAAAGGCCCTGAGGGAGATCGAGTACGGGGGGCTGTTCAGCTTGGAAGCAGGCGTCTCTGTGAACAGTTTGCCGTTGCCCCTGCGGGACCTCAAACTGCGCTATGCGCTGGAGCTGACGGAAGCAATGATACAGCGCATGTAACCTCCTGCGTCAGCGGAAGGCCTGCGCTTTTTGTATCTACAGTGATTTTACGAAGCCCTCAAAGGTGGCTAACGTCCACAGAAAGAAACGAGGTGTATATGTCCAAATCATCCACTAAAACACCTGCGGAGCGCGTCATCAATCCGGAGGGCACCACGAACTTCCGGGACTTAGGAGGCTATGTAGCTTATGACGGAAGCGACGTAGCCTGGCGGACTCTGTTCCGCAGCGATTCGCTGGATCGTCTCACCGAAGAGGGCGTCGAGACATTTCTAGCGCTGGGCATCAGGACCGTTGTCAACCTTCGATCTGAGAACGTAGACACTGTGGATGTTCCCGGCGTGACCTCCGCCGCCAACATGATCCCTTTGCCGTGGCATATGACAGGTGCCATAGAGGATGTGTGCCAGACTTATCGTAACTTCGTCTGGGACAACCTGAACGTTTTTCGGGAGGTCTTTCTTCTTCTGGCTGACGCGGAGAACTTGCCGCTGCTTTTCCACTGCGCAGCGGGGAAGGACCGCACCGGGGTCCTCGCCGCCGTGATCCTAAAATCGTTGGGCGTTGCTGATGAAATCATCTGCGCGGACTACGTCCTCTCGGGTGAGCTCAATCCGGACTGGGGCGTGGATCGTGGCAATATCGAAGCGGCTCTCGATGAGATCGAGCGTTTCGGAGGCATCGAAGCTTTACTCTTGAAGCACATCGATATTGACCAGCCTACTCTGAAGGCCGTGAAAAACAACCTGCTGGCGAGTTAGTTGTTATGCTTATCGCCATTGGATTTGGGATTCTGTGAAACGTGAAATAGGAGAAAACAATGGCAGCTAAGGCAGAGATCTCTGGATTTCCCTTCCACATAAGGATCAATTTGGGAGGCAAAGAGTACGAGGATTTCAAAGGGAAGATATGGCATGCGGACAAGGCATACACCCCTGACTCCTGGGGATGCCTGAATCTTCCCGAAACCGATGTGCTAACCACCACCGATCCCATCTCCAACACCCAGGACCCTAAGCTCTTTCAGAGCGTTCGGATGGGGGAGGAGATGATGTATCATTTCGATGTCCCCAACGGTGACTACAAGGTGAGGATTCTCTTTGCGGAGATATACTGGGAGACAGGCTCCGCAGAGCAGCAGGATGTTTATATTCAGGGAAAGCGAGTGCTCAGGGCCTTCAACATCTTTGACGAAGTGGGACACGACGCGGCTCTGGAGAAGAAATTCAGGACGAAGGTCAAGAATGGGAAACTTGAATCCAAGTTCGTGGGCCGCTCCCTGCCGATGCATTCGGGGGCACGTGCCTGTGCCATTGAGGTTAGCTTGGTGAGTGGTTGATTGGTGATTAGTGACTGATTAATTGGTAGGTTGTGAGTGGTGAATCCTATTCACCAATTAATCACTCACCAGTTAACGAATTGACCAAAACAAGGAGGGAACTATGCCATCTTCAGAGAAATCCCAGCCCTTCAACGTGATCCTCATCTCCTTCGATACCCTGAGGCAAGATCACCTTAGCTGTTACGGCCATCCCAAACCGTTGTCGCCGCACCTTGACGAGCTGGCCGGAGGTGGAGTGCTCTTCGCCGATGCGGTCGTAGATTGTGGCTGGACCTTGCCCCAGCACATCACCATGATAACCGGCACCCATCCCCTCAAGCACAGACTCATCTGCCTGAAAAGGCCCTGTAGCTTGAGGAAGTCCATACGTACCCTGGCGGAGATCTTTCAGTCGTCGGGATATACGTGCTTCGGGCTCGGCAACACGAACAGGTTCGGGGGCGGATGGGAATACGGTTTCTGGCGGGGGATGCACCACTACACCACCGTATTTCCCTACAACAACATGATGGAACTCCTGCCGGATGCGGCCTCCTGGGCCTTCGATATGGCCGGTT
>JAUWEO010000051.1 GCA_030608245.1 Candidatus Latescibacterota bacterium | reverse complement strand
CACGAGTTCTACGGAGGGCCGACCTATGTCAAAACCGTTGTCTTTCAGGTGGAGGAGTTGAGGGTGGCCTGGGTGGTGTTGGACGTTATTGGAATCAACTGGCATAGAGTGAACTTCATTAAAGAGCGGATTGCCTCCCAGACCGGGCTTAAGAAAAACCACATCATGGTGCAAGCAACCCACTGCCACTGCTATCCAAGAGTCCGGGAAGGAGAGATATTGGATTTGCTGGCGGAGCGATCCGCGCAGGCGGTGAAGGAGGCTCTGGAGGATCTCTTTGAGGCCAGGATAGGGATAGGTCATCGCGTGCTGAGACAGGACCTGGTCGTCAACCGGGATAATTTCGACGGCCCCATTTCCTCCGATCTTTATGTGATGCGCATAGAGGATGGGGAAGGCATTGCCCGGGGTGTGATCTTCAACTTCCCCGCTCATCCGGTCATTTTCACCAAGTCGTGGGGGCCAGGAAAGCCGGGGATGATCGGGCCCGACTGGCCGGGGATGGCCAGAGAGTACATTGAATTGCAAACCAGATTGGACAGGCTCTATCAAGTCTACAACATAGGCCGGAAGGTTCCCGCAGATATCTTTACCATGTTTACTCAAGGAGGGTGCGGCTCTTCAGTGGGTCTGGGGGCACCTCAGCTACCGATTGAGGAGGTAGATGGGGTGCCGGTACCCAGGAGGAGAAACATTCCAGAGGCTGTTGCCAGGAATGTGCTGTCGATGCTGCCGGAGATAGAGACCGCCGAAAGCGTGAGATTGGAGTTTCGCTGGCAGATGGTGAAGTTGCCTCCTATGGCTGAATGGATACGGGAACGATTGGCAAAAGGGAAAACCCCCAGTCCCTGGGGAGAGACCACCCTACTGCAGGCCTTCATTTTTGACGATGAGACGGTCTTTTGCACATTCCCCGGTGAGCTGACGGCTGAGCTGTTAGTTGCGTTCAGGAAGCATAGCGGCTTCAAGAATAGCATCGTTCTTGACCACGCCAATGACCATATAAGCTACATTCGACCTGAAGGTGAAGTCATCGAGGGGATTGCCTGGGGAGCGATAGGAGGAAGAACCTTCTTTGGCCCCAAGCAAGGACCTACGATTATGAACGCCGCCCTCAAGTTGGTGAATCCCCATTTTAAGCCTTTCCCGCCTTTTGACGAGCGTACTATGGGAACCATCCGAGGAAGCGTGGATTATGATGGGAAGCAGCACATAGAGATCACGATCATGAATGTGCCACACGGCCCCAGACATGGCCCAAGCAAAAAGGTGGATGTGGGGGAAAAGGGCCATTTTGAGATAATCCATCTTCTTCCCGGAGCGAAGTTTCTCTCTGTCATAGAGGTGGCGGTCGACGAGAAAAACCTCCCGCCTCTGCGAGGATGGCCCGCCAAAGAGCGGACGCTCATCAGCAATTACCCCCTGACGGTGAAAGCGGGTCGGGAGAGCGTAGTCCATTTCCACCTCTATCAGAAGATGTTAGAGACCGAGGTAAAGGCTCTTCTCATTGAGGAGGTCGAGGTCGAAGGCCACCAAATCTCTGCTCGTGTTCAGGTCGAAGGGAAACCCGGTTGGGGGGAACGGATCGACGGGGGGATTTTTCCTTTTGGTGTTCCTCTCCGCCATGGTCATCTGGTGCTCAATCAGCCTGTCCGGCAGACCACAGTCGAAGAGGAGGGGGTGTTCCTCTTTGAGGGGGTGCCAGCGGGGAAATACCGGGCCGTCTTTTGGCTGGATGTAAATGGGAATACGCGTCGAGAACCGTGGGTGGATATATTTTCACCCCCTTCCAAGGTGCTGACTGTGGCTGAGTAAGCTGACGCCGGTTGATGGTTCCCAAAACTGTACAAGAGAACATCGTGGTGCAAGCACCCCACTGCTATCCAAGAGTTAGGCAGGGTAAGATCTTAGATTAAAAGAGAGGTACTTTATGAGACGAATTTATTTCAAACTATTGATCTCTATCGTGGGCATTGTCGTAGTGGCAGCAGCGGTAGGGATTGGAATGAATCATATTGAGCAGACCAGGCAGAAGAGGTTGAACAGCCTTTTCTTGGGGGACTACCAGGTGGTGAAGGTGGCGGAACAGGGATATTACCCCGGATGTGTTTATGATCTACAGGCATACGCCGGGGAACCCAGCTCGGCAATCCAGCCTGAGGCCGAGCCAGAGTTACCCTTTCCGGTGAAGCCAAAAACATGGGAATTGGCACATGTAGAAGGGGCAACGCCAGAACACCTGGAGGCAATGAGGCGACAGATGCGAGTAGATGCAGTAACCGAGGCCACTCCCCCTGCGGATCGACTCCGCTGGCGTACCGCCTATCGAGAACCTATTTATCCTGAACAACTGCGAATTGCCTATCCTCCCCAAGGGGCTGTTTTCCCTCCTAATCTCTGTCCACCCTGCCTGGAGTGGGAAGACGGCGAGAACAATCTGTGGCAGGTAACGGTAGAATTGACTGGCACTTCTCTTAAACGAAGTTACCTTACCGAGAGAAAGAGTTGGTGGTTCCCCGAACAACTATGGCGCAGAATCTGTAAAGAAACTGAGTCCAGAGATATCTGGGTACAAGTGAAGGGCGTGAAACGTTCTGGTCGCTATACAAAGACACCCGAGCCGATCCAGGCTTCCCAACCAGTTCATTTCCGAATTTCAAAACATCCGGTGGATAATTATGTGGTGTATCGGTTGGTGCTTCCCCAATTTCAAGCCAAGAAAACCCCTGATACCTTCATCCGAGATCTGCGATCATTCGAGGTTGAACCGTTTTTGTTAGCACGTCGGCAGTACTGTTTCAGTTGCCATGTTTTCTCTGCTAAAGCGGGGACTGAGGGGATGCTGGCGTTGAAGATGCGGATCATGGACGAAAAGAAATCCGCAGCCGGATTGGGAGTTTTCAATATGGCCTCCGCCAAAGGAAAGCGGTTGCTGTTTCCCTTCCCTCATCCGGGCTTTACCTACGTTGCTTGGAACCCCGAGGGGAATAAACTGGCTATCTCAGCCAACCAGGCCTTCTCTTCTCTGACCCCGATAGTCTTTGAGGCACAGGAGTTGGAATACAGTTTCTCCGACATAGCAGTGTATGATCTTTCCGAAGAATGTTCCTTTCTGCTGCCTGGAGCGAATTCACCGGATTATCTGGAGATTTATCCTGCCTGGACTCCCGACGGCAAGCAGATCGTTTTCTCCCAAGCCAAAGCAGGAGTGAGTGCCAGGGTCATAAAATACGATATTTATGTAGTTGACTACAACGATGGCAAAGGTGGAAAAGCAGTGCCAGTGGCGGAAGTTTCCTACAATGGGAAGAGCAACTACTACGCCCGGTTTTCTCCTGATGGAAAGTGGATGTCTCTCTGTATGGCAGATCAGGGATCACTGATCGAATCCTCCAGTGATATCTATCTTCTCTCTGCCAGTCTTGAAGGTCACGCACATCGACTGGAATGCAATGCCGATTATGCGGCTGATTCCTGGCACAGTTGGTCTTCCAACAGCCGGTGGTTGGTATTCGCTACCAAGCGGGACGACGGAGTATTTGCCCGTTTCTACCTCACCCAGATTGACGATAAAGGACGTGCATCACCGGCAGTGCGTATTCCGCTTAAAGACCCACCCCTGGCAAGTTTCAATATCCCGGAGTTCTTGGCCCAAATGCCTCGGTTCAGTGAGCGTCAGCTTTTCGATGTGGTAAGCGCTGAGAATCCAACAGTAACCGTTAAGGAAAGCAAGTTACACTGATGGCTAAGATATTTGAAAATTCCTGCGTTTTTTGGAGATTATTATTCAATAGAAATTGATAAGGTAGAAATCAGTCGGATAGCTTTCTTGTCCAAGAACCTTCGAAGGAGACGAATATACCCAAAAAGATAAGATCCCGTCTGGAATCCCTCTCTTTCTGAGAGAAGAGAGGGAGTTTATTTTATAGTAAGGTTCTTACATCCCCAGTTTTTCAGAATGGAAGACAAAAAATCCTCACTTAGTGTCCGTCTGGAAATACCCATATTTTCGTCATTCCGGCAATCTTTAAGCCGGAATCTACTTCAGGTCAGCAATGGATTCCCGCTTTTCCAACCATAAATACACACGAATTAACACCAATTTATTCAGATAGTTCGAAGATATTCGTGAATATTCGTGTGAATTCGTGGTTACATTTAGAGCAGATTCGCAAACGACGACTTCAACCATGGTAACACCAAATCTTGGAGGATGCTATGACTTCCAAAAGACCCCTTGAGGCCACTATGTCCGCCTACGGCGACTTAGTCACCGATCGGAGGAGTTACCGGCCACTGGACAAAGTTCTCGTGCAGGTCGCCGGCCGTTACCGTGGCGATCAGAACTGCCGGATCTGCGTCTGCGATGCCCAGTTACAGTCCTACTACGAGACCAAAGTCGAGCTTTCGGACAATCGTGGGGAGATAAGTTTCCAAGCCGCCGGTGCACTGGGAGTACAATGGATCTACCTCTATTTCCCCGATTCTGACCGCCACAGGCGTTATGCTAATTTTCTGGTTGACTGCGAGACCTCCATCGAAACCGGTAATCCGGACTATGACCAGCTTTATGCCATGACCAAGGAGGCGCTGCAGCTCAGCCGTCGCGACTTTACCACTCCCAGTGGCCGGTTCGTGGGCTATATCTCTGGCGATACCTGGCAGATCGATGGTGTCTGGCTGCGGGATTGGATCTACCAATTGCCGGCCTACTGCTGGTGGGAGCACCAGATGGCCTGTGGCCTGGACCGTTTCCTCCAGGCTCAAAATCCCGATGGGAGTGTGCCCGACGGCATAAAACGCGATGGCTCAACCTGGCGGATGGCGGTGGAGTCCGATGTGGAGTACATCTTCGTCCTTGGGGTCTACCAAACCTGGAAAGTCACCGGAGACGACCAGTGGCTGAAGCAGGCACTGCCCCATCTGGAAAAAGCCCTTAAGTATGTCCAGAATGACCCCAGACGTTGGGACCGGGGACATCAACTGGTCCAGCGAGGCCATACCTGCGACACCTGGGACTTTGAGATCCGGGAGAGCTCAGAGTTTGTGGGCCAGCGAGCTGTGGTCGCCACCTGCGATCAGAGCGGTTACTACTTTGCCTATCAGGCGATGGCGCAGATGTACCGTCATCTGGGTGAGAACCAGCGCGGAGACGAATTCCACCACCGGGCAGAAGGTTATCGCAAACGAGCCAATGACCTTCTTTGGGATGGGATAAAATATCTCCACCATGTGCACTTGACGCCGATTGAACACCCGAGATTCGATGAATCCCAGCAACTTGCTATGGGCAATGTCTGGGCGATCACCAGGGGGCTGGCCGACCATCCCCAGGCAGTTTCGATCATCAATGAGTACCGCCGACGCCACCAGCAGACCGGGGATGCCTTTCCCTGGTGGAGTCTTCAGCCTGGTTATCCTGATGAACTGGACTACTATGACGGCCCCTATTGCCGCCAGGGCGGCTATGCCAACGGTGGTCTTATGCCCTGGGTCGGTGGGGAGCTTTGTCGAGGCTGTTTCGAGCACGGGATGGAGGAGTACGGTTTGGAACTTTACAGGCAATATATTGAACACCTGCGCCGCACCGGCAATCAAGTGCATGTCTGGTACTGGCCGGATGGAGAGCCGGGGTTCCGCACTACCAATGAGGTGCCTCACACCGGGTGGGGGATGGCCCAGTGGCTCGAGGTCCTCATTGAAGGTCTTGCCGGATTGAAAGATATCAGCGGTCAGATGAAAAGGATGGAGGTCTCTCCCCGCTGGACAATCACCTCAGAGAAAGAGGTCCGGGCCACGGTGCGTTACGCTGTTAACGACTGCTATTTCAGTTATCGCCTGCAGATTGATGAGACGACGAAGACCCTTCGACTGCAGTACACTGGCTCAGGCCAGTTTGTCTTCTTCCGAATTTTACTTCCTCAGGGCTGGGTTCCGCAGTCTGTTCGGGTGAAAGGAGCACCCTCTGAGTTCCAGCAAGGGAAGATTGAAGAAAACCTGTATGTGGAATTTCCCTGTTCCGTCGAGGGATTCGGAGAAGCAGAGATTGTCTGTTCGTGAATTTCTTAGACCTCCCTCAGGCTCCCAACCCTGCGGGAGGTTAGGCAGTTTAAGCTGGAAACTATTCAGTACTATTTTAATCGCGCCCGTGCGGTGCAAAGGAAGAACGTATTATGAACTTACAGAAATTATTTCTATCGCCCCCGTCGGCATATCGGGGAAAACCATTCTGGGCGTGGAACGGTCCTCTGGCCGAGGATGAGCTTCGCCGGCAGATCCAAATATTCCGTCGGATGGGATTGGGCGGGGGGTTCATGCACTCAAGGGTCGGGTTGGCCACGCCCTATTTATCTGAAGAGTGGTTCGACTTGGTAGAGGCTTGTGTGGATGAAGTCCGAAACAACCAAATGGAAGCATGGCTCTACGACGAAGACCGCTGGCCTTCGGGTGCCGCCGGAGGACTGGTAACCAAAGATGTGCGCTATCGCCAGCGTCGCCTTCAACTGAAAATTGTAGACCCCAAAGACTTTAGTCCAAGCGGCAAGGAGTTGGGAATATTTCTGGCCCGTGTGGATGGCAACAAGGCCGCCGAAGTCCACCAAATTCGGCCTGAAGAAGCAACTCAAGCCGCTCCCGGCGAGAAGGTGTTGGCCTTCTATTGCAAAACAGCCGATCCTTCCCCTTGGTATAACAACCAGACATACCTGGATACCCTCTCAGCAGAGGCCGTGCGCAAGTTCATCGAAGTCACCTACGACGCTTACGCCGAGAACATCGGGAAGGAGTTCGGTTCCACAGTACCGGGCATATTCACGGACGAGCCAAATCACGGTAATTTGTTCTTGAATGGAGGTGGTGGTGAGGCTCCCTGGACAGAGGAGCTCCCGGAGGTGTTCAGAGAACGATATGGATACGACCCGCTGACCCATCTCCCGGAGATCTTCTTCGAGATAGATGGGGAGAAATTCTCCAAAGCGCGCCGCGACTATCACGATTGCCTCACCCATCTTTTCTCCCGCAATTTCGGGGAACAGATCGGTAGGTGGTGCAAGGAACACAATCTGCTCTTCACCGGACATGTGTTAGCCGAGGAGACTCTGCGCAGTCAGACCTCAGTCGTGGGCAGCGCTATGCGGTTTTACCAATTCATGCAGGCTCCGGGCATAGACATACTGGGCGGCCAAGGCCTAACCCGGCCGGGTGGACGCTGGCCCGAATATGCCACCGCCAAGCAGTGCAGCTCTGTTGCCCATCAGTTCGAAAGAAAATGGATGCTGAGTGAGCTTTACGGCTGTACTGGCTGGCATTTTACCCTCGCTGAACACAAGGCCGTCGGCGATTGGCAAGCTGCCTTGGGCGTGAATTTGAGATGTCAACATTTGGCGTGGTACACTATGGCCGGAGAGGCCAAGAGGGACTATCCGGCGTCCATTTCCTTCCAATCGCCCTGGTGGCATGACTATGCTATCGTCGAGGACTATTTCGCGCGCGTTGGCGTCCTGATGACCCAGGGAGAACCGGTGCGGGATGTTGCTGTAATCCATCCCATAGAGAGCGCCTGGGGTTTGTTCTATGCGGATGCGGGTGGACCTCTGAACCGACTGGAAGGTCAATTCGAGACCCTCCAAAACATGCTTTTGGAGGAACACTTCGACTTCGATTACGTGGACGAAGATATCCTGTCCCGACATGGTTCTGTCGACGGGGATTCCCTGCGTGTGGCCCAGGCGAAGTACCAGGTGGTCGTCGTGCCGCCGTTGCTGACTGTGCGGGAGAACACCCGGAAGGTGCTCGCGGAGCTTTTACAGGCCGGCGGAAAGGTTGTATTCGTCGAGCCGGTTGCCGAACACGTGGATGCCCTCCCGAGCGATGGGACAAAGGAATTAGCAGAAAAGGCAGTCCGGATTTCGTTAAAAAGTGAATCCCTTGTAAGTGCACTTCTGGCTACAGGGCGAATCCGGCGGGTGTCGATTGAAACAGCGGATAGGGAAGAATTCCGACCCTGCCTCTACATGTTGCGCTACGATGCTGAGACCGGACGCTATTTGGCCTTTATCTGCCACACCCGGCAGGACGAGCCATCGGGACCCTTGACGATACGGATGCCTGGCAAGGGTCAGGTGCAGGAATGGAACGCTCAGACGGGCGAAGTGTTCTTAGCCGATGCCCAGCAGGACGGGGAGGACATAGTGATTCGCACGGAGCTTGCGGGAATTGGAAGTCGCCTTTTCGTAGTGGATCCGAATTCCCTGCTGGACCTCCGACCTCGCCCGAAGTTCCGTGAGGTACGCCGACAGGCGATAAAACGAGAGAAGTGGCCCATCCTCAGGGACGAGCCGAACGCATTTCCCCTTGATGTGGCCGAATTTTCCATCGAAGGCGGTCCCTGGCAGGGACCGTTAGAGGTGTTAAAGATAGATATGGCGGTACGCGATGCCGCAGGATTACCGCATCGGGGTGGCCAGATGTGTCAGCCCTGGGCCCACGAGGCGCCTCCAACAGCGAAGGCCGCTCCTTTGTCACTGAAGTTTCACTTCAATGTGGAATCCCTGCCGCACGGGCCCTGTTGTCTCGTCCTCGAGGAACCCAGCAAGTATCAGATCTTCCTCAATAGATGCGAGCTGAAAGCCGACGAGGACGAAGGCTGGTGGATAGACAATTCATTCCGACGGATCCGGGTGGCTCCCTGGTGCCTGAAGGAAGGGGAGAACGAACTTGTATTGGATACTGAATACGATTCCACCCATGGCCTGGAAAGCCTCTATCTTACCGGAGAATTTGGAGTCAGGTGGGAGAACCGACGCGCGGTGATAACCGAGCTGCCCACAAGTCTGGCCATGGGTGATTGGACCGTCCAGGGGTTTCCCTGCTACAGCAGCGCGATATCGTATCTAACGGAGATTGAGGTTTCCTTCGCCGAGCAAGAAAGGGTCTTCTTGGAACTGCCCTCCTGGCAAGGTGTTCTGGTAAAAGTGCGGATAAACAGCCGGGCGGTAGCAATTATCGCCTGGCCGCCGTACGAGCTCGATATCACCGAGGTCTTACGAAATGGTACCAACTCCCTGGAGATCCAGGTGATAAGTAGTCGTCGGAATCTTTTGGGGCCTCTGCACCAAGTCGAGAAATATCCAGTCTGGACAGGTCCTAATAGTTTCGTTACCACCGGGGAGGACTGGACGGACGATTATGTTCAGCTGCGGTATGGTCTGATGGATGCTCCTGTGCTTTCCGTTCGTGCCTAAATTAGACCCGCCTGCTAGCTTGCGCAGCTAAGCGGGCAGGTTTTCGCCGATAACCGCAGAAAACAATATTTATGATCTTGACAATCTGCGTTTACCCCCTGCGTTTACCCCGTTAGATAAGATGTTAAAACTCATTAATTTTGATAAAAGGCTAATCT
>JAUWEO010000198.1 GCA_030608245.1 Candidatus Latescibacterota bacterium | reverse complement strand
GATTTTGGTCACTATTTGGACACCAAGCCAAAAAGGGCAGAAAAAAGACACTCAACCGCACTTGGCTAAATGTCTTTAAACAAAAGAATTAACTTGGAGCCAACGGTCGGATTCGAACCGACGACCTGCTCATTACGAGTGAGCTGCTCTACCTGCTGAGCTACGTTGGCTCAGGTTGCCACCTACCAGCCGGCAACGGTTCGCTGGAGTATCTCCGAGGCCAACATCTTGGCTGCTGCGTCCATACCTTCGCTTCTCTGTTCCGGCTCACCCGGTGCCTGATAAGCACCCCAACCCTCCAGTAATTTCTCGTCCCACAACTTCGTGTCTTTCCGCAAGTCTAAATAGTAAACCTGCACCTGGATAGAAAGCCTGTACTCCTGGGCTTCCTCGCCAGTTTTCTCCGCACTGTAAGTTAGCGGCTCATCCTTCACGTCGACGACCTTCACCTTGATCAACGAGTCTGCTGCTTTCTTCTCTACTACCCGCAGAGTGTTGTCCGAAACGAAAGCAGCGATAATGGCATCAGTCAAATGGGCCTCAATGCCGTATTCCAGAGTCTCATTCTCTGCCAAGGGTACAGCCACAGTCTTGATGTGAGATGGCAGCGTTGAACCCGAAGTGGAATAATACCAACAGCCGAAGAGGGTTGCGAACAAACTCAAGGGGATCAGTAGGAGAATATATCTGATCTTCAATGCTCACTCACCGTAGAAGTAATGACGGTTGTCTACAATCTGTGCTTTCTGTTTAAGATTCGCCAGCCAAGTGCTGTAGGCCTCGTATTGCCGCTGAGAGAGTAATTTTTTGCGAAGGTCATGCTTTTGCGCCTCAAGGTCTTTCTCATCAATATACTGTTTTTCTAAAACTTTTATAATATAGTAGCCTCTTTCCGTGGAGACAATTCCGCTTGTTTCTCCCGGTTGAAGTCGAAAGGAGGTACTGACAAACTGATTCTTAGTGCCGATGTCTGGCAGGTATTCAGACCGAGAGAAGGGCCCTGCAGTTTTGACCTCCAAGGAAACATATTTGCCCGCCTCTTCTAATGAGACTCCCTTTTTCAGTTCACTGGCCGCCTTTTCTAACTTTTCACTAACCATCTTTCTTCTCTGTTCTTCCTCCAGCTTTCTGCGGATATCGGCTGTCACTTCCTCAAGGGGTCTAATCCCGGCCTTTTTCTTCTCTTGCAACTGCAGGATCCAAAATCCTGTCTTGTTCTCGTAGAAAGGAGAAATTGCCCCTGGCTGGCCTTTGAAAGCGAAGTCACTCAAATACCTTGCCCTGCCGATGCCGGGGATATATCCGTCTTTGGAGAAAAACCCTGTCTCTTTGATCTCTAAACCCCTGGCCTTGGCGGCTATTTCGAACCCTTTCCCCTGGGCGTCGGAAATGAAGGCCTCGGTTTCCTTTCTTAATGACTCGATAGTTTCTTGACTGGGTTCGACCTTGAACAGGATGTGACTTGCCCTGATCTTTTGCTTTCCGGCCTCTTTTTTCCTAGCGACTAGTTCAATGATATGCCATCCGGAGGGCGTTCTGATCGGCTCAGAGATCTGTCCGGTTTTCAAGGCGAAGGCTGCCTTTTCGAATTTTTCGAATGGTTCCCCCAGCTCTTGTTGTCCCAACCAGCCCAAATCGCCACCTTTGGAGGCGGTGGGCCTGTCGTCAGAGCGCTCTGCAGCTACTTCGCTGAAATCTGCTCCCTCTCTGAGCTCGGCTGCTACTGCCTCAGCTTCTATCCTGATGGCCTCTTCGTCGGCTGCACTGGGCTTTTTCTCCCACTCGACGAATTGACAGCGCCGCGTCTCTTCCTCCCCGAACTCCTCTTGGTGCTGGTCATAATAGGTCTCAATCTCTTGTTGGTCAACCTCCACCTCATTGTCCCGGAACAGTTCAGGGCCGGCAAAGATATAACTCACCTTCGCCTTCTCATTCTGATCTGTATAATACTCCCTCAGCTCTGGGTCTGTTACCTTGACCGTTCCCAATATTCGATTATAGAGCTTCTGTAATTGAATGGACCGGGAAAGATCCTGCTCTAAGAAGAGCAAGAATTGCTTGGTGTTGCTGTTGTTGTAAGTGACTGGATCATCTAAGAATTGGTGGTAGAGAGCCAAACTAAAATTGCCGCTGGAATCCTGAAAGGCTTTTTGCCGCTGAACAAGTTGGGGGGGATTATTCCGCATGTGAGCTGCGAGTTCTGAGTTGGAGACAGCGATTTTCTCCTGTTCTACTGCCTGCGAAAGCAGAATCTGCTGAACAATGTCATTCCAGGCCTGTTCTCTTGATCTGACTACGTCTGGTTCTGTGCCTGAACGTTGTTTTTCCTGCTGGTAGACCTGCCGCAGATACTCTTGGAACTGCTTAAGAGGTATCTCTACCCCGTTGACCTTTCCCAGAAACTGGGGACCTTTCTTTGTCCCCGTCAGCTTCATTCCCCAAGAAAAAACTATCATTCCCACAAAAGAGATGACAACGATCCAGAAAATAAATTTCATATTTTTTCGCATTTTATCAATCATGGGTTCAAAATCTCCTTGTTTAAATGTGGGTTGTTTGTGACGTATTTGCCGAATAATACTGGGGCCATCCGCTTTCGTGACTCAGAAATGGCCGGCAGTGTGGAGTTCATTGGTTTCGTAATAGACCGAGACCTGCACTGCGATTCTCAAAAAAGAATGTCGTAGACTTTCTCATTAAGCGTGGGAGATGAAAGTACCAAGCTGATTTCCCTTGACAAAATAAGGGCTGGCCTGTAAATTGTCAAGAGAAATTTATGGCCTTGAACCTGTCCCCAGTGGTAGGGTAGTCTGGTCGATTTGGTGGACAGGGAAGGGTGAATCCAATTTACCGATGACCGGGGCCCAAGAGATATTAGCCTGGAAAAGGGATAAAATGTTTTCTAAAATCAAGATATTAGTGTCGTTTATTTTCTTGTTTTTTGGGAGTGTTGGCCCTGCAAGGGCAATCACGGGGGAAGAGATCGTGACGAAAGTAGCAAATAAAATTAAAAAAGCGAGAAACTTGTCTGTTGATTTTGAGAAAAGTTTCTACTGGAAGCTGGCTGGAGAAACTCAGCGGCTTAAGGGTCAATTTTACTTGAAGAAACCTCGCAAATTACGTCTGGAAACTCAAGAACAAACGATAGTTACCGATGGCGACACCGTGTGGACATTTGTGCCGGAAAATAAGCAGGTTATCATTTCTTCCTGGGAACAGTGGCAGGATCCTCTAACTCAACTCCTCAGGTATACCGAAGGCTATCAGCCGACCTATGTAGAAATGCAAAAAGTGCAGAAGACTGAGTGCTATCTGGTTCAACTTCTCCCCGAAGGGGAGGGTGAGGAGATTGTCCAGATAAAACTCTGGGTGGATAGGAAAAAATGGTTGCCTCGGAAATTGGAGTATCTTGATCTCAACGGAAATGTCACCGCTTATCTTCTTTCTGTTAAGGTGAACTCGGATTTTAAAGACTCGCTTTTTGAATTCAGCCCCCCCAAGGGGGTAGAAACAGTGGATATATTTAAAGTCAGCCCTGACACTTCTGAGAAGAGATGATTCTTAGAACACGGCGA
>JAUWEO010000162.1 GCA_030608245.1 Candidatus Latescibacterota bacterium | reverse complement strand
AACGATAAGGTTGTTGCCAAACCAGTTGTTTTTTATGTGCGAAAGGTGCCAGTCTTGTGGCTGCCGTTCATAGTTTTTTCCATCAGAAAGGAGAGACACTCCGGTCTGCTAATCCCTCGCTACGGGAGTAATAACATTGATGGAAGATATCTGCATGACTTAGGCTATTATTTTGCGCCCAGCAGTTACTGGGACACTATGGTCAGGGGGACTCTCCGGGAACAAACTGGCTGGATGCTGCGATCCGAACTCCGTTACCACCTCCGGGGCCGACTCCGGGGTGCCATCACCGGCTCTTTCGACAACAGGACCACAGGGACAGCCCAGGGAAGGGCATGGAAATTAGGTTTTTCTCACTCTCAGACATTGGGTTCCACTATGAACCTGCGGGGCAGGGGCGATTTTTACAGCAACAAGGACTTCTCCGTGAATAATAGTACTAACATTTATAACCGCTTGAACCGCACCCTCAGGTCGTATCTATCCTTCGACAAACAGTGGCCCGGCTCGGGAAATAGTATTGGCTTAACTGCGTCCCACAGCAGAAACTTAGATACCGATGAAACAAGTCTGTATTTGCCCCAAATCAGTTTCCGCAAGGCCAGAGCACCTATCCTGAAACCACCAAGGGGGAACCATGCCCCCGCCAAATGGTATCAGCTGATCTATTACTCCTTCAGTTCTGACTTCTCTCATCTAAGACAAGAACGAACAAGTGGTAACGATAGCAAGATCAAGGCTAACACATACCTCAATGTCTCTACTGCCCAGAAATTTCGGGGCTGGCTTCACCTGCGACCGTCAGTTGCCTGGAGGATGAACGGTTCTCAGACCAAGGGGGAAAAGTTCCACAGGCAGGAGAGCTACAATCTTGCCCTCTCTGCCAACACAACCCTGTACGGGTTTTTTCAGCCCCGGGTGGGGAACCTCAGAGCCATCAGACATGTGGTCAAACCCAGTGTCTCTTTCGCATACTCTGCGAATGCAGAACAGCAAGGTTTCTCTTATGATTTTGGAAGGATAAAAAACCCTCAGACTCGGATAAGGTTCAACCTATCGAATATCTTACAGACGAAAATAGGCGAGGGGAAAAAACAGCGGAAATTCGATCTGGCAACCTGGGGATTCTCGACCAGCTATGATCCCAAAGCCAGAGAAGAGAAGCTCTCAGATTTGGTTACCAATGTAAGAGTCAGTCCGGCCAGGGTCTTTGAGGTGGTTGTGAATTCAACTCACGGTTTCTACGCCCCCGATGGAGGATTTCACCCCTTTACGCCCCACTTAAAGAGAGTAAACCTTACCACCTCTCTTCGACTGAGAGGAAAAACAGGCAGAAAAGCTGTTCCAGCAGAAAGCAGTCCCACAGAGGGGATAGAGGAGGTTGCTGGCTACACTTCCAGCCGGGTTAAAGGAACCGAAACACCTTCCATTAGCAGAAATATCCCTTACCAATTTGGGGTTTCCTATCGTCACTCGCTGATAAAATCCACTGGGGCACTGACCCCGGTGGTACAATGGATAAAGGGAAACCTCAGTTTTTCTCCCACCTCAAAATGGCGAATAGACTGGTGGGTGAATTACAATCTGGAGAAGGGAAAAATCACCACTCAGCAGGTATCCATTTACCGGGATTTGCACTGCTGGGAGGCCAAATTGGTCTGGATGCCCAGCGGATACCGTCGTGGCTACTATTTTAGAATAAACATTAAAGCTATGCCAGAAATAAAGATAGAGAAAAAGAAAGGCATAGCGGGCTTTTAGGTGAAAAAAAAGTGTTGACAAATTACTCGTCTCCTGCTATAATTACAAATAGCTCCTTAGCTCAAAATGGAAGGAGGTGACAAGATGACCAGAGAGGAGTTAGTGGCCGAGGCGGCAAAGGATGCAGGAGTGACCAAAAAGGTGGCCAATGCAGTGATAGTTTCTGTATTGGACACCATCACCGATACTTTGAGTATGGGCGACAAGGTCACCCTGGTAGGATTCGGGACATTTTTGACAGCTCAGAGGGCAGCCAGAACTGGCAGGAACCCTCGTACAGGGAGGGAATTGCGTATTCCCGCTACTGTCGTCCCGAAATTCAGGGCTGGGAAGAAACTTAAGAAAGCGGTGGCTTAGGGGGATTAGTGGTAGCCCCAAAAGAGTCCCGCAGAGGTGCGGGACTCTTTTTTTATCAGGATTCACTCTTCAACTAAATCTGGAAAAATTAAACACTGAAACACACCGAAAGTACACTCGATATTTTTGGGTTACTGCTTAATGGTGATTGGTGAGAATCTGGTGAACAGAACTCCCTAATGATTGATGACCAATGACCAGTCAAAACTGACTGGTAATTCCGAAGTGAATCTTGCCCTCCAGTATGCCGTCACCTTCTCCCAACCCGTAATCAATTCCCACAATCCCCAGTCTTGATTCAGCTCTTATACCCACTCCATAGCCGATTTTGCCTGCACTGAAACTTCCTTCCTCACGGGTTCTATCAGAATATCCCCCTGTATCTAAGAACACAAACGCCCTTGAATATTTTCCCAACAGCAGTCTATATTCCAGACTCAGCCATCCTGTCCGGAAACCCAGGAATTGCCGCTCCCGATAGCCTCGTAGAGAACGGGCACCACCAAGGGGGAGTTTCTCACTCAGTGGAAGAAATCTCTCTGTGCTGTTTATCCAGGCACCCTGACCTCTCAAGGCAAGAACCTGCCTGTCAAAGGGTGCCAGAAAGTGTTCTAACCTCAGCTGATACTCGCTATTATAGGCTTTCGTCTCCTCTGGTGTGAAATGATCAGTGGCAGAATTCCGCCGATAACTGAATCGAGCTTGCCCTCGGCAGAAGAGACCTTGGCTGGGGTTGAAAGGAGAGTCCCGGGTATCGTATTCCAAACCAAGTCCTCCGGTGAGCGACTTGCTTCTGGGCATAGAGAAACTTCCCACAGAGTCAGGAATCACCCTTTTCCAGCCCGCAGTGATCTGGCCAGAAAGCTTTGTCCCAATCGCCATCCCGGCAGAGAGGGCAAACTCCATCTGACTGTATCCCGACTCCTGTCTTTGTATGAAATTGCCGCCAAGGTTGACAGGCAAGCCGAATATCCAGGGTTCTTCATATTTCAAATAGAGCTCAGAGAAAACCCCTCTTCGACTCCATTTGGCCTCCACTTTCCTCCCGGTGCCCAGGATATTCTTGAACGAGAACTCCAGCAGCCCCGTCAGCTTCACTCCGGCCTTCGAGCTCTTCGGTTCATAACCCACAAGTCCATTCACCACATTTGCCCTTCCCTCTTTGACTTGCAGCACCAACACCCCGGTTTTCCGCTCTGGGTTGTAGTAAATCTCTGGAGAATATACGTCTGAGAAGAACCCAAGGCGGCGAATCCTTACCCAGGCTTGGTCTATCTTGCGCTGACAATAAACTAACGGCAATCGCAGTCTCAATTCCCGAAGCAGCACCTCCCTGCGGGTAATCTCATTGCCCGCCACCCTGACAGTGTCAACCACCACCAAAGGTCCCTCCTCGATCCTCAAGGTCAAGCTGAGCTGTCCCGCTTCTAACTGAAAACTGTGAGGCCTGATCTGACAGAAGGGGTACCCGTTGTCTTCGTAAAAGCAAAGCAGTCCCTCTATGTTGTTCTCAAACACCCTGGGATAAAATGGCCTTCCGAGATGGATCCGGAAGCGACTCAGAATCTGTTCCTTACTCAGCAGTTCATTTCCCTCAATTTGAATGCGAGAAACCTTAAGCTCCTTACTCACTTGGCCGGAAAATCCTCTGCCGGTGAAGGAAGACCATATTAAAAAGACAGCAAGAAGAAATCGGCCGGTGATTTGTTTTCTGGAAATCATCTTAGTCTCTTTGTCTTAGCATATTACGCTTCTTGACCATGGGGAGAAGTTGCTACAGAAGCTTGAAGTTCCTTTGCTAAAGATAGAAACCTTGGCATCGTATGGGAGAAAAACTGCCGGTAAGAACGACAGAAAAAGGTCTTGGCAGCCGGCCTTCCCTGTTCATCAACCCTGTCCTTCTGACAACCTCCCCAACAGAGAGAAAGCCACTGACAACTGCGACACTCCTCCGAGAACACAGACTTCCTTTTGCCGAAACACCTGTAGGCCGGTGAGTGGAAAATCTCGTTCAAAGGCTTCTGTATAAGGTCATCCAGGTGAGTATCCTCCCTCACGAAGAAATCGCATGGATATACGCTGCCGTCGTGCTCCACGACCAGATAACCTTCACAGACCGGGGAGAAAACGCAAAGGCTAGGGCGACCGTAAACGAGGCACTCCAGCACCGCATCGAAAAGGCGTATGGATATTCCCTGGTTACGGTTCTCCCACCAGAGGTCGAACAATTCGCAGAGGAAATCCCCATACCCCTCGGCTGTAGCTGAAAAGGAAAACAGTTCCTGGAAGGCTTGACCTGCGGCGGTGAGCATGACGTTGTCCTTGCGCAATCGGCACGGCGAATATAGTGGCGCGGACGCAAGACGCCAGCGCCCGGCCCCGCGCCACATGTGACTTGAGAATGGAGAACTTCTAAGCGACATGGCTGACAAGACCTACGACGTCGTCGGCATCGGTAACGCCATCGTCGATATCATCGCCCGCTGCGACGAGGGCTT
>JAUWEO010000109.1 GCA_030608245.1 Candidatus Latescibacterota bacterium | reverse complement strand
AGAATTGGCACCCGAATTGGAAAGCTTATCTGGATGGAGTAAGAACGAAGTTGTATATTGCAGATTATGCCCTGAGAGCAGTCTGGCTCGAAAAAGGAGATCACAAAGTAGAGTTTGTTTTTGATTCTCCCTATCTTAAGCTGGGGGCGACCATTTCCTTTTTGAGTTTGCTATTTGTCTTAGGGACAATTATATATTGGCTTGTAAGCTGCCGCAAAGCTACCTCCAAACGGCAAGAATAAAGGCACAAGGTATGACCACCCTCCTCATCACCGGCTGCAACGGACTTTTGGGCCAGAAGATTGCTAAGATTGCCCACAGAGACTACAAAGTCCTCGGAATCGATCTGTACGAGTCTGCATTCGATTCTAATATTCAATACCAACAGCTTGACATAACAGTGAAAGAGGCCGTTAGCCGACTGATCCAAGATGCCAGCCCCGACTGGGTGATCAACACCGCCTCGGTTACTAATGTTGACCGCTGTGAGGCAGAAAAAGAACTCGCCTGGCAAGTGAATGTGAAGGGTGCAGAGAACGTAACTCTGGCTTGCCAGAAGATTGGCTCTAAGATGATCCATATCTCCAGTGACTATGTCTTCGACGGCAAGAACGGACCCTACAGCGAAGAAGATGCTACCAACCCTTTAAGCTGGTACGGAAAGACCAAACTGGAGGGCGAGGAGATCACCCTTAGCTGCTCTCCAGAGAATATTGTCCTCCGCACTATGGTGCTTTACGGTTACGAGCCTACGGTTCGCCCCAACTTTGTGACCTGGGTTATCAACAGCCTTCAGGCAGGCAAGGCCATCCGCGTAGTCGCTGACCAGTGGGGAAACCCCACCTGTGCTGACAACTTAGCCGAAGCACTATTGAAGCTCTGTGCCTCTGGGGGAGCGGGACTTTTCCACTTCGCCGGGGGAGAGTTCCTCAGCCGTTGGGAGATGGCTACCGAAATCGCACAGAAATTTGACTTAAGTACCGAACTGATAACTCCCATTACCACTTCGGAATTGAGTCAGTCTGCCCCCCGGCCCCGTCACTCGGGGCTGAAGACAGAGAAAATAGAAAAGCTGCTCGGAATAAAACCCCTGAGTTTCCAAGAAGGACTTAACCGACTAGCAAAACAGATCATTGCTTCGCAAGAACTACTATGAGAGACTTCGACAAACTCAAACCGCTATTCCAGTAAAACCTTACTTGAGATAATCGAAGAACATCCCGATTGAGTCACTAATGAAAATCTTGATTATCGTACCCACCTACAATGAACGTGAGAATATTGAGAAGCTCATCCAGAGAATCTTTGATCTGAGATTGGACCTGGAGATCTTGGTGGTAGACGACAATTCCCCTGATAGTACAGGAGAGATTGCTGAGAGACTGGCAGCAGAAGATCAAAGGATACATGTGTTGCACAGAGGGGGGAAATTGGGTCTGGGTTCGGCCTATGTGGAAGGATTCAAATATGCCTTAAGCAATGGGTACGACCTTATCTTCGAGATGGATGCGGATCTGTCTCACGACCCAGGTTATATCCCTGATTTTTTGGACAAGATATCAGAATACGATGTAGTCCTAGGGTCTCGTTACTTGACCGGCGTCAATGTGATAAACTGGCCTCTGAAGCGATTGCTTTTGAGTTATTGCGCCAACTGGATTGCCCGGTTAGTCACCGGGTTGCCTATGCGGGACAGTACCGGCGGGTTTAAGTGTTTCCGCCGCAGAGTGCTGGAGAGCATTGATCTGGATAAAATACACTCAGAAGGCTATGCCTTTCAGATAGAGATGAGCTTCCGGGCGTGGAAAAAAGGCTTCAGAATTTGCGAGATTCCCATCATCTTTTGCGATCGCCAGAAGGGAAAATCGAAGCTCTCGTCTAAAGATGCCAGAGAGGCGGCCTGGATGATCTGGAAGCTCAAACTCCTGGGTTTACTGGGAATGCTCTGATGGATCTTTCAATAATAATCGTTAGCTACAATGTGCGCAGATTTCTCAGGCAGGCACTGCAGACCCTGGTGGATGCCTCAAAAGAGTTGCAGACTGAGATATTCGTCGTGGACAATAACTCTGCCGATGGAAGCAAACAAATGATAAGGCGGGAATTTCCAGAGGTGAAACTCATCTGTAATTCCGATAACCCTGGGTTTGCCCGGGCTAACAATCAGGCATTGAGTGAGTGTAAAGGCAAATATGTTTTGCTGATCAATCCTGATACGATAGTCCGTCCCGATACTCTTGGCAAGATGGTAGATTTTTTAGATCAGCACCCTGAGGCGGGAGCCGCTGGTTGTAAGATTATCAATCCCGACGGTTCTCTGCAACTTTCCTGTCATCGGGGATTTCCTACTCCCCGATCAGCACTGTTTAAACTCACCGGCCTAAGTACCCTCTTTCCCCATAGCCCGCGATTCGCCAGTTATAACCTCAGTTATCTCGACCCCGACGGAATCCACGAGGTAGATGCCCTCTCAGGTTCGTTCATGATGGTGCGTGGGGAAACTGTGGAACAGATAGGTCCGTTAGATGAGACATTCTTTCTCTACGGAGAAGATATAGACTGGTGCTATCGGATTAAAAAAGCTGGCTGGAAAATTTTCTATGTTCCCACCACGGAGATAATCCACTTCAAGGGAGAGAGTGCAAAGAAGGCACCCAGACTCAAGTCCACAATTGCCTTTTACAAGGCGATGTACATTTTTGTGCGTAAGCACTTTGGGGGTGGATATTTGCCTCTACCTGGATGGCTTCTAAGCTTGGGGATTGCACTCTGTGCTATGTTTGCCGTTGTGGGCAAATTCATAGAGAAATTGTTGCTGCCATTGGCTGATTTTCTCTTGGTTAACCTCGGGTTATGGATTGCCTTGCTCATTCGCTTCCAGTGGGTTAACTGGCCACAGAGTCGGATGCCTTCTTTCAGCACCGGACAGTGGGTTACAGTTTTTGTTGCTTTATCTTCGATTTGGCTTGTTTCGTTTTACTTTATAGGACTTTACGATAAATATAGATATCGTCCCTGGCGAGCTTTAACGGGGACGTTCGTGGGCTTCGCCGGGATTACATTTTTGATCTTTTTTCTGCGAGGCTATAATTTCTCCCGCTTATTCATTCTTTACAGTTGGCTGCTGAACTCACTGCTGGTAGCCGGCTGGAGAGGAATAGCCTGGCAGATTCTTAGTATCCGTAAAAGCAGGAGATTGAGACGGCAGAAGGCCCTAATTGTCGGGGCCAAAGATAACGCTATTTATTTCCTAAATTTGGTCCGTCAGCATCCTGAACTGAATTACGAAATCCTGGGATTTGTGGAGAATTCTAACCATCCCGAGGAGAAAATAATCGAGGGAGTTAACCTGTTGGGAACAATTGAGAACCTGCCGGAAATACTGAAAGATTATAAAGTAGATGAAATAATTGTAACTACCCAGACAGTGCCTTATTCTCAACTGCTGAGTTTGGCGTCTGATTCGAGGAGTCCGAATGTCCATTTTAAGCTTCTCCCGAACTCATTCAGGACAACAGTAGCTCAGAGAAAGATCGGAGGAAGAGAAGATCTACCGCTGATCGATATTTCTTACTCGCCTCGGTGGAACTTGAAAAGATTGTGGCGAGAGATGTTCAAGTAAGCTGGAAAAAATGGAGCAAAACAATGAAAGAGGGAAATGTTCCCTTGATAATGGTCTCGGGTTGCACCCTGCCACAGGTCTGGGAAAATTCTCTGTTGGAGCTATGGCACAAAGGTGTTCCTATTAAGACTGAATATGACAGGGCTGAGGACCCTCCCAGTAGAGATTGCACCATGGTTATGGCAGTAGAAGAGCCATTCGCTGAGCCCAGAATTCATCGAGCTTTTCCAGCAGGACTGGAAGACCTGGAGATTTATCGGCAAGAAGTGGTCAATGGAGTGCACGACAGTTGGATTGCTCCAGAAGAAGGAAAGTGGACCTACACTTATCACCAGAGGCTCTTTTGCTACCCCTTTGGTGAAGAGACGATCGATCAAATGAACTACATTGTCGAGAAGCTCTCCCAGACAGACTACACCCGCCGGGCACAAGCGATAACCTGGAACCCCAGACTGGATCCCCCTACCTTCGACCCGCCCTGCCTGCAGAGAATATGGTTCAGAGTGTTAAAAAACCAAAAAGGGGAGCCTGTTCTGAATATGAACACCCACTGGCGGTCTCGAGACGCCTACAAGGCAGCCTTTATGAATATGTTTGCCTTTACTGAACTGCAAAAGTATATAGCAGAGAAAATATCCCAACTCAGAACTGACTGGCCGAGAGTTATCCCTGGCCGGTACATAGACATTTCCGACAGCTATCACATCTATGGTTCGTATTTTGGCGAATTTAAGGGGTTTCTGGAAACGGTGGAGAATCGAAGTTTCCAGCAGAGAACCTGGTCGACTCAATTTGCCCAGCCGTTTTTCCAAGAAGCAAGAGAGAGACTGAAAAGAGAAGTCGAAGATACGAAGTAGGAAATTTTGCAGAGGGGCGACGGTTTTTCGGAACTTCTCCTAAGCACCCGAACAATTCGGCTCAATATAAACTTAAGGTTGGTGATTACAATTGAGAAAAACAGGTACAGCCGAACTACCTTTGCATTACGGGAGCTGTCCCCGTTGGCTTTTCGGGAGGATGACCAAGCTGGCCCGGGCGATTACGGAGATAGTGGTCTATGAATTTGGCCCCGAAGAGTTGGTAAAAAAACTCTCTGATCCTTTTTTCTTCCAGGCGTTCGGGTGTGTGTTGGGATTCGATTGGCATTCCAATAGTTATGTGAATCAAAGGGGAGCAAGGCAGTTTTCTATCTTTCTCTGTGTTCTCCGTGACTCTGTGGCTAAATGCAGGTGAGCGAAGATGTTAGAGAATATCTACTGGCTGGGCCATTCCAGCATCAAGATCTCCGCAGAGAAATTGATCTACATTGATCCCTGGAAACTGGGCAAAGATGAACCGACAGCAGACCTGATCCTGATAACTCACGGACATTACGATCACTGTTCCCCAGAGGATGTGCAAAAGATATGCGGTGGACAAACTACCATTGTGTGTCCCCCGGACTCCGGCGCGGAACTTTCTGGAAATATTGAGACAATAAGACCAGGGGAGAGACTGACCGTCGAAGGGGTAGAAATTGAAGCTGTTCCTGCTTACAATGTGAACAAGAGTTTTCATCCCCGCGCCAACGGATGGGTTGGTTACATCGTAACAGTAAGAGGAAAGCGGATCTATCATGCAGGGGATACCGATCTGATTCCCGATATGGAACAACTGAAGGTGAATGTGGCCCTGCTTCCTATAGGGGGGACCTATACGATGGACGCACGGGAGGCAGCCGAGGCTGCCAAGAAAATCAACCCCCAGGTAGCCATTCCCATCCACTGGGGAGACTTTATTGGCTCAGTGCAAGATGCCGAGAAGTTCAAACAATTATGTCAGATTCCAGTGGAGATCAAACAGAAAAGCTAAAAGGAGAAGTGTAAAATGGGCCTTGCAGTTGCCATAATCTTTATCGCTATCTGCTTTCTGGTTGTAATGATAGCAACCTCCATCCTGGAGAACACTGGGTTGGAAAAAGGCCAAGCGCGCCTGCAGGCACTTTCGGCATTCTTCGGCACCGGACCAGCCAGCCCCACAGAGGACTCCCAGAGGAGAAAGATCATCAATACTTTGATGATCTTAGGAAAAATCGGCTTCATTATGATCTTAGCTGCGGTGGTGCTCTCTATAAAAGATAGTGGTCTGTTGCACTCTTTGGTCAACCTGCTGATAATCGGGGGTGTCTTCTATCTCTTTTATTGGCTTACCGGGATTAGAGAGATAGCAGCAAGATTGCCAGGCGATATCCTCGCCCAACAGTCAAGCTCTGAAGTTGAAAAACCAGCCAGCACCATAGAGGAGGTATTCCATCAGCCAGAGGGATACGGTCTGGCAGTGGTGAGGATAAGGGAAGAGTCGAAGTTGGTGGGATTGCCTCTTTCCCAACTGGGCCTGAAAGAAAAAGAGGTGACTGTGCTCTCCATCCAGAGAGGACAGAAATTGTTGCCCTTTCCCAAATATTGGCATAAACTTCAGCCTGGGGATAAATTGGCCTGTTACGGTGACTTGGAGGCTATCAAGCAGATTATTGAATGAGGAAATTCAACACTGAATAACACTGAAAGTCACCGAAGGAGCGTTTTTAGCTTTAGGAGAATCTGATTAAGAACTTCTCCTCGGCAGTCCAAATAGATTTTCTGAAGTTCAACGGGAAATATGAATTAACTATAATAAAATATCAAAATTCGGTGGATTTCGGTGTTCTTCGGTGTTCGATTGAAATT
>JAUWEO010000066.1 GCA_030608245.1 Candidatus Latescibacterota bacterium | reverse complement strand
GGCACACCCGACTACATTGATCAAGTTGCTGCTGCCTTCGACAGTTGTTTCAGCTTAGAGGTGGAGATGCTGGATTATCAAGCCCCGCCATCCGACGGCTCTGAGGGCGGAGGTTCGGAGTACGATGTCTATATAACTGATCTATCGGGCAGGCGCGTTTATGGCTACACCTATCCGGATAAGCTGCTTCCATCCGGCTTCGGGTGTACCAGTTACATCGAAATTGACAATAACTACACAGATGAAATCTACCCGACTCGAGAGATAGATGCTTTGCGGGTGACCGCCGCCCACGAGTTCTTTCATGCTCTTCAGTTCTCTTACTATGCCGGAGAAGACGCCAGGTGGTGGATGGAGGTGTGCTCTACCTGGATGGAGGATGTGGTCTACGATTATGTGGACGATTACTACAACTATCTCGCTTCTTTCTTTGAGCGTCCCGGGACTTCTCTGGACACATCTGACGACGAGCACGAATACGGAGCCTCAGTGTTTGCCCATTATTTAGCCAAGCGCTTCGGAAGAGATGTAATTCGCCTTATCTGGGAGAAGATAGGCCAAAAGGGCACGGCCAGCATCTCGGTGTTTGATCAGGTAATTCCCGGAGGGATGGCAGCGGCAATGAGGGAGTTCTCCCTCTGGAACTGCTACACCGGCAGCCGGGCAGATACCTTGCGGTATTATTCAGAAGGGACTCACTATCCTGAAATCAGTCTTAAGGCGATTCATCAGCAATATCCGGCGGGAGGTTCTGGCAGTGCAAGCCATCTGGCAGCGAACTATGTGAGATTTATCCCCCGACAATGGACAGGCGGTCTGAGAATAGACTCCCACGTACCGAAAGGGAATTGGAGCTTCCAGGTGGCCTGTTTCCCATCGGAAGAAAGTCTCACAACCAACACTGATGTGCCTGGCTGGACCAAATATCAGCAGATCGTGCTTATCCTGACAGAGACTTCATTTAAAGGTGGGCCTTTCGGTTACTCTTATTTGGCCCAGTTTGATCCTGACCTGACCGATGGAGCACCGGCAGCGACGGTGCTGAGACAAAATTGGCCGAATCCTTTTGATATAGCTAAAAGCTCCAAGACGACTATCTCTTTTGATCTGAGAAGTCCAACAGAGGTAATCCTGTCGATCTATTCTGTCAATGGCCAACTGGTGAAGCGGGAGGAGCTGGGATGGCTGACGCCAAATTCTTACCACAATTTCTCCTGGGATGGTGAAGACCAGCAGGGTCGGCCAGTGGCCTCTGGAATATACTTTTACCAGATAAAAGCCAGTAACTTCAGCGGTACCAAAAAGATGCTTTTGATCAAATAGGATGTCTCTTCCCATACCACACCCTCAGCTTGACTCGCTGCTTCCGGCCTTTTTCTCGAAGTTCACTCAGACCCAAGGTTTTCAAGAGGTCCAGCGAAGAATTGCAAAAGGTGAACAGGTTATCCTGTTGCACCGTTTGGAAGGCTCTCTCTGTGCCTTTTTGCTTGTCTGGCTTCACCAGCAGACCGGCCGGCCCGTCTTAGCGGTAGCTGCTGATGAAGGCCAAGCCCTGCGGTTGAGAGACGACATAGAGAGCTTAGTCAAAGAGAAAAAAATCCATTACTTTCCTGTTCCTCGCTCGACTACTTCAGCCTCCAGCCAACCTGCCAGTCTGCGGATAGAGTGTCTGGACAACCTGTTAGAGGACAATTCCCCCCTCGTGGTGACCACGCCAGAAGCGTTAGCCCTTCCCACCATTCCCCCTGAACTTCTTCAGCTTTCCACCGAAGAGCTGAAAGTAGGGCAGACCAGAGACCTTTTCAACCTGGTCGAAGAGCTGATTGAACGGGGATTCGAGCGGCTGCCTATGGTGGAAGAACCGGGACAGGTAAGCGTTCGCGGCGGCATCTTGGATATCTTCCCCTTGGCCTCAGAGAAACCTTACCGAATCGAGTTCTTCGGCAATACCATCGAGTCTATCCGACAATTTGATGTGCATACCCAACGGTCGGTAGAGGAACTGCAGAGGATAGGGATCCTTCCCTATCAAGAGATTATTCTCTCCAAGGAATTGGCGGAGAGTTACTTGAAGAAAATAGAGCAGGCAGAGAAACAGAGCGGTATCCCTTTGAAGAGGCTGAAGCGAAATGTCGCCCAGAGGATCTTCTCTCCGGAAATGGAACAATACCTTCCCTTGTTCTATGATCAGTCGGCCCTGCTGGACTATTTTGACTCTAATGCCTTAGTTTTCCTAAGCGACCGGGCCGATCTGGAGGCAGCATACGAAGAGCTGGAGAATCGTTATGTTCGCCAATTCCGAGAAGAAGGACGCCGGGGCAGATTCGCCCTCCCCCCTGACAGGCTCACCGAGATGCTGGAACGGTTGGAGGAGGAGCTCACTGCTTTTCAGCGCCTGGAGAGCATCCCTTTCCGCAGCCAGGCTGCTGATGCAGTGGGGTTTCAGACCACAATGAGCCGCCAATTTCAGGGAGATGTGAAACTGCTGGCAAAAGAGCTCTCTGAACTTCGGCGACAGAAATACCGGATTTACCTCCTTTGCGAAAACCAGGGGACAGCTCAACGCCTGCAGGAGTTGTTGGAGCCTTATGGAAGCCCGGTCAATATCGGAGTCGGTAGTCTCCATCAGGGATTCATCTTTCCTCAGGCCAAGATGGCTCTGTTTAATGACCACGAAATCTTCAGCCGCTACAGACGCCGTTACCACCGCCACAAATTCAAAGGTGGGGTTTCTATCCCCGATCTCAAGGTCTTGGGTAAGGGAGATATTGTTGTTCACCAAGACCACGGGATCGGAAAATACGAGGGCATCTGCACCATAACCACCGGAGGCAAACAGAGGGATTGTCTCCAACTCTGCTACCGCAATGGGGATAAACTCTATGTTCCTGTTGAGGATTTACATCGGGTCAAGAAATATTCCGGCCAGGAAGGGGTTGCCCCGGTGTTGAGCAAGTTAGGGGGAGATGCCTGGGAGAAGGTAAAGGCTCGGGCCAAGAGGGGGATTTTGCGCATGGCTAAGGAACTGCTCCAGCTTTGCGCCGAACGTAAGGCAAAGCCAGGAGTGGCCTTCTCTCCCGACACAGACTGGCAGCGACAACTGGAAAGTTCTTTCCCCTACGAAGAGACTTCCGACCAGTTAAGGGCGATGGACGAGATGAAGAGGGATTTAGGGAAACCGGCGGCTATGGACAGGCTGGTCTGCGGAGATGTGGGTTATGGTAAGACAGAAGTGGCGGTAAGGGCGGCCTTTAAAGTGGTGAACGACGGCAAGCAGGTGGCCATCCTTGTTCCCACCACCATCCTGGCCCAGCAGCACTACAGCACCTTCACCGAGAGACTGGCCCCATTTCCGGTAAGGGTTGAGGTCTTAAGCCGGTTTCGGACAAAAAAGCAGCAGCGAGAGATTGTCCAGATGCTCAAGATTAGCATGGTAGACATCGTCATCGGGACTCACCGGCTGCTCTCTGCCGATGTGAATTTCAAAGACCTGGGCTTGGTGATAATTGACGAAGAGCACAGATTCGGCGTCCGCCACAAGGAGAAACTCAAGCAACTCCGTCGGCTGGTGGATGTGCTCACGCTGACCGCTACGCCTATTCCCCGGACTTTGCACATGTCCCTGACAGGTGCCCGGGATATATCGGTAATCAACACCCCTCCCAAGCACCGGCTGTCCATTCAGACAGAGATCTTAGCCTTTGACAAGGATCAAATCGCCGAGGCGATCTTGAGAGAGGTAGACCGAGGGGGGCAGATTTACTTTGTTCACAATCGGGTTCAATCCATAGACTCTCTTGCCCTGTTTTTGGAGCGGCTTCTGCCCCAGGTGAGATTTGCGGTGGGCCACGGGCAGATGCCACCCCGCTACTTAGAGAGGATTATGCTTGATTTTCTCAACCGGAAATACGACTGCCTGGTCTCTACAATGATCATTGAGGCAGGGTTGGACATTCCCAATGTGAACACTATGATCGTTAATCGTGCCGATCGATTCGGCTTGGCACAGCTTTACCAACTGCGGGGCAGGGTGGGAAGATCCGACCGACAGGCCTACGCTTACCTGTTGATTCCGCCCTATGCCTCTCTTTCTCCGCAAGCCAGAAGAAGATTAAGGGCTATTGAAGAGTTCACTGAACTTGGCTCAGGGCTCAAACTGGCGTTGCGGGATATGGAAATCCGAGGTGCCGGGAATATTCTGGGGTCCGAGCAGCACGGATTTCTCTACGCCGTAGGGTTCGATATGTATTGCCGGCTGTTGGAGGAAACCATTCGGGAGTTGAAGGGAGAAAAGGTGGAGAAGCCTATCGAGCCAAAGGTAGAGATCAGAGCCAATGCCTTCATTCCTGACACATATATTCTGGAGTCAGTCCAGAAGGTTGCAGTATATCAAAGATTGGCTGAGGCTCACAAGACGCTGGATGTGCTGGACATATCCGAGGAACTCCGGGACAGATACGGCCCTCTTCCTCCCGAAACTGTTTCCCTGTTAGGGATAGTGCAGATTAAGATCCTGGCCAAAGAGCTGCAGGCAGCCTCCGTTTCCGTAGACGATCACTGCCTCTCGGTGGTTTTTCCCGCCGAAAGGAAGTTCTCCAGAAAAGATATCCATTCGCTGGTGGAGAAACTTTCGGGGAAGATAGAATTCTCTTTTGACAAAACACTGGCCCTCAGGGTGAGATTGCAAGGCCAGAGTGAGCAGCAGAGGCTGAGCTTTGCCCACCAGAGTCTACAGAAGATGCTCTGATAAGGCAGAGGGGGTGGAGGGAGAAAGGTCACTCACTTCCCACTTATTTCCGTGGGAGGGCTCTCCAGAGCCCGACCTTATCGACGGAGTGAAATGTTAGGGAAACTACCACAAGACTTACTGGCGCAATTGCTGCAGAAGTACTGCCAACCGGATTCCCGGGTGATAATCGGCCCCAAGGTGGGTGAAGACGCCACGGTTATTGATTTCGGGGAGACCCTGCTGGTGGCCAAGACTGACCCTATCACCTTTGTGGCCGAGGATATAGGTTGGTATGTGATAAATGTGAACGCCAACGATATCGCCACTATGGGGGCGGTTCCCAGGTGGTTTCTGGCGACTGTGCTTCTGCCGGCGGACAGTTCCCCGGACCTGGCCGAAGAGATATTCTCTTCCATCCACCGGGCGGCTTCGGCTCTGGGCATTTCTCTTTGCGGGGGGCACACCGAATTTACCTCCGGGCTTAACAGGCCGATTGTGGTGGGACAGATGTTGGGTGAGGTGAAAAGAGAGGACCTGGTTTGCTCTTCCGGGGCTGAAGTGGGCGATGACATTTTGCTCACCAAGGGTCTGGCAGTGGAGGCCACCTCGATTATTGCCAGAGAAAAGGGCGAAGAGCTTCTTTCCCAGTACGGAAAAGAATTTCTGGAAAGGTGCCGGGATTTTCTTTACCGCCCTGGCATCTCTGTGCTTCGAGAGGCCAGGCTTGCTTGCCAGACAACAAAGGTACATGTGATGCACGATCCCACCGAGGGAGGGGTGGCAACTGCGCTGCAGGAACTGGCGAGGGCCTCAGATGTGGGTCTGGAGATAGATGGCGACCAACTGTTCATCCCGGAAGAGTCGAGGATGCTGTGCGAATGGTTTGGCCTCGACCCGCTGGGGGTGATCTCCTCCGGGGCGCTGCTGATCGTTGTGACCAAAGACGAGAGCCAGAAGGTGATGGAGGAGATTCAGAGGGTGGGAATAGAGTGCCGCAGAATAGGTGAAGTGAGAGAAAAGTCTTTTGGATTAAAGATTTGTAAGGGAGGAAAACTGAAGAAGCTGCCTTCTTTTGAGAGGGACGAAATTACGAAGCTGTTTTAGGCGTAGAGTAAGGGGTTGTTCCTGCGCCTTGTGACGAAATGGGTTGAAGAAGGTGGAGAATTCAGAGATAACAACTGATGGAGAACTTGTGTCTAAGACAATACATGAGTCTTTTTGCAAAACTGCCACTCTACATTTGGAAAAAGTAGCATTGATGTATAAGAGTGATAAGAATGAGTATAAAGGTATCACTTACAAAGAGCTGAATGATTCAGTAAATAGGGTTGCCGTATCTATCAAGGACTTAGGCATAAGGAAGGGAGATAAGGTTGGAATCTTTTCCTATAACAGGCCAGAATGGGTAATAGTTGATTTAGCTGTTTTGAAATTAGGTGGAATTGTTGTACCCATTTATCATACGCTTCCATCTTCCGCAGTGACGCATATAATTAAGGATTCAGGAAGCAAGTTGATTTTCGTTGAAAACGCGGAACTCTTTGCTACGATCGATTCGATTAGGAAGGAAACCGCATGTCTCACTGCTGTCGTTGTTTTCGATACAAGAGGAATTGATACTCAAAAAGGTTTTTTGAGATTCAGCGACCTTAAGAGAGATGAAATCCCGGTTGATCAGGGTGTCCTGGATGACCTTTCTCTTATCTCAGCAGATGATACTGCTACTATCGTCTATACTTCAGGGACCACTGGTGAGCCCAAAGGCGTTGTTCTCTCGCATCACAACATTGTTTCCAACGCTTTTTCAGCTGTAAGAAGATTCAAGCTTGTATCGGAGGATGTATTTCTTTCCTTTCTCCCCCTGTCTCACATGTTTGAGAGAACTTGTGGCTATTATACAGTACTTTTTGCTGGCGGCTCCATTGGCTATGCTGAAAATCTCTCAACGGTCGCAGAGAATATAGGGGAAATCCGTCCCACTGTGTTACTCACTGTGCCCAGAGTCATAGAAAAAGGATATAATACGGCTGTGCAAAAAGTAGCGGAAAGTTCGCCTATTAAAAGAGCTCTTGTCTTCTCAGCAGTAAAGAATCTCAATGAGTATGCTAATCTTAAATATAAAAAGATGAATATCTCACTCGGGCTCAGAATGAAATGGCGTATTTATGATTTTCTTATCGCCTCAAAGTTCAGGAGAATCGCTGGCGGGAGATTGAGGTTACTTGTCTCAGGAGCAGCGCCTCTCAACCGACAGATTGCAAAAGTCCTTTATATATTGGGATTCAACATCATCGAAGGATATGGTTTAACCGAGACATCGCCTATCGTCTGTTGTAACACGATAGAAAAGAGTAGACTTGGTACTGTGGGTAAACCCTTAGATGATGTGGAGATAAAGATAGGTGAGAATGATGAAATCCTTGTCAGAGGACCTAATGTGATGAAAGGCTATTTTAACATGCCTGGAGAGACAGCAAAAACAATAGACAAAGAAGGCTGGTTTCACACTGGCGATCAGGGCAGATTCGACGAAAATGGAAATCTCGTCATAACTGGAAGACTAAAAGAGATCATCGTTACCTCTTACGGGAAGAATGTGGCGCCCGTGCCAATAGAAGCAGAGATCACAAAAAGCAGTTATATCGAGCAGACTGTGCTTTACGGTGATAACGAGAAATATATTAGCGCTCTCATTGTGCCTGAAAGAGAGTTCATCGAACGCTATGCTAAAGAGAAAAACATACTTGCAGATGACTATGCGGAACTTTTAAAAAAGGACGACATAAAAAAGCTTATGGCAGCTGAGATTGAGAAGGTGACTGCCGACTTTGCGTCCTTTGAAAAGGTAAAAACATTCACACTATTACCCGAAGGTTTCACTGTAGAAAATGGTATGCTGACACCAACCCTGAAACTCAGGAGAAGTAAAATAACAGAAAGATATAGAAGCGAAATTGATTCAATGTATGTTAAGCGTCAAAGGAGGTGAAAAATGACAGGAGAGATGTTTCTTACAGGAGCTACAGGATTTATAGGAGGTAGCTTACTCCAGAAATGGCTGAATAGCTCTGATGCCGGATTCAATCTTCTGGTGAGAAGCAAGCATGAGGAAAGCCCCCAAGATAGAATAAAAAAGAGACTTGCTGAACTATACCCCAATACTGATAGCTCTCGTTTTTCCGAAAGGATAGAAGTTATAGAGGGTGATGTTTCTTTGGATAAATTTGGATTGAAGGACTCAGAATATGAGAGACTTGCAAAGAAGACTTCACATATTATTCACTGTGCTGCTGCAGCACGATTTGATCTCGAACTTCAGGATGCACGAAAGACCAATGTAATGGGTACAGAGAATATCTTAAATTTTGCAAGAAAATGTGAAAGATTGGAGAGGATTGATTACATTGGCACGGCTTATGTGGCAGGCAGAAGGAAAGGTATTATAAAAGAAGATGAGTTAGATAAAGGTCAGCAACATAATAACACTTATGAGACAAGCAAATTTGAAGCAGAAAAACTGGTGCGGGAAAGCATGAGTGAATTTCCAATAACAATTCTCCGTCTCAGCATTGTTATTTGTGATTCCAAGACAGGTCGGGCTTCGAGTTTCAATGGATTTTATAGAGTATTAAGAATGTATTCGCTTGGATGGTTGAAGGTACTTCCAGGCTATCCATCAACTTTTATGGATCTCGTGCCAGTGGATTACATTGCTGATGCTACATATACTATGTCTAAAAATATGAACAGCATAGGCAAGTGCTATCATTTAACTGCTGGGTTGAATAATGTGACAACACTTAAGGAAATTAGAGACCTTGCCAGTCATTATTTCGGTAAAGAGGAATTCGCTTTA
>JAUWEO010000154.1 GCA_030608245.1 Candidatus Latescibacterota bacterium | reverse complement strand
GGCACATCAAGTTGAAGATTATGCGCCGGCGCCAGAATGAAACCACCTCCTTTTCCCAGGATTTGAATGCGAGCTTTCACCTCACTCTCTACCTCCTCGGGGGTACCGAAGGGAAGGGTATGCTGCACATCAATTGAGCCGTGGAAGCAGAGGTCTTTGCCGAACTCTCTTTTCAACTCTTCCGGAACCATACCCCGAGCGTGAGTCTGGATGGGATTGAGGATATCTAATCCGATGTCGATTAAATCTGGAATTAGCTCCCGCACGCTGCCGCAGGAATGGAGCATAACTTTAAGGCCGTAGCACTTGCCCAGGGCAATCAATTCCTTAAGAGCGGGTTTAAAGAATCTCCGAAACATCTCCGGACTTATCAGAGGACCGTTCTCTGAACCAAAATCGTCCCCCAGCATAAATATGTCTATCTCCTCGGCACTGCATTCGAAGATCCGCCGGTTGTGCTCTAAGTGAAACTCCAGTAGCTTGTGCACTAACGCATCCACCAACTTAGGGTTTAAAGCGAGGTCCATCAGCAATCTGTCCATACCCCGCAGGTACATCGCCAGCTTAAACACGCTGGCACGGGTGGCCAACCGATCGCCGGTGCAGACGATACCAAAATCCCTGTATTCCTCACATTGTTCAACAACTGAGTGGTAATCGAACTCCTCTACATCTGGCCAAGGGTGTTGTTCGATGTCGCCGGGAGTCTCCGCCTGGGCCAACGGGGACCGGACAACCTCCAGATAACTTCCCTTACCCCAATCTATTTCTTTTCTCTGAACGCCCCAGATATCAACAAAGGTTCCATCGGGAAGTTTTTTATGGAGGCTGCCGTCCGGCTGCTCTATATAGTCATCGCCGGCATACCGGGGCTTCACATATCTCAGGTCTATCTCCAACCTCTGCAGGAGTTCTTCCTGGCTGTTTGTTCCCAGGGCCTTCATAGCGCCGGTGACGGTCTCCGGAACCGCCCACCAGTCCACTGGCACCCTATCGGGCTCTTTGTGGGCTAACGCAGTTAGGACTCTCTGTTTTGAATTGACCATTTCCCCCTTTCTTTTTCTGAGAGTAAACGGGTAGGGACAGAACATTGTTCTGTCCTTACAGTGTTTATCCACCGGACAAAATCTATACAACCCACCAGGCTGGCAGAAAACTTCTGCGACCTTCTGGGATGAACTTTCCACTATGTACCACATACCCGCGCTCCACACTGTACCGCTGCATAAACGATCCCAGCGCTCGCGAAGGTCTTCCTTTCCACTTTGCCTCTACGGGAAACAACCTGGTACCTCGCTCCAAGACAAAATCCACCTCGGCTCCGTTCTGCGTTCTCCAGAAGTGCAGCCGATCCAAATCTCCCCTGCGTTTCACAAGACCTGTATACACCAAATTCTCCAATAGTCTCCCTATGTCTCCCCTCAGCTCTGATTGCGCCAGATCCCCGAGGAGATAGTTGCGAATCCCGTTGTCCAGAAAGTACACCTTGGGCGACTTGGTTACTTCCTTCTTTGGATTGGTGAAATATGGAGGAAGTAGCGAAAGGATGAATGTACTCTCCAAAATCGAGATATACCTTGATACCGTTTGGCGAGTGATACCCACTGCATTGCCAATATTAGAGATGTTCAAGAGATTCCCTATTTGAGCCGCAAGTACACTGAGCAGCCGATTGAACTTGGAAATATCCTCCAACTGAAAAAGGCTCCTTACATCCCGATAAACATAGGTACTCACAATTTCTCCCAAGAACTTGGCCTTTCTTTCCACATCGTCCTCTAATACCACCCGAGGATAACCACCGAATACAAGAAACTCCAGAAGATAGCGACCATAGTCCCGGTGATAGAACCATCCCTCATCAGTTGTAGCTGTGAAAGCATCCTCAGGCAGAAGGGCCGATAGTCGATCCTCCCCTTTGAAAACAAGTATCTCACGAAAGTCCAGAGGGTACAGATAAAATACGATCTTTCGCCCCACAAGTGAATCCCGAAATTTCATCTTAATATCTAGCGCAGAAGATCCCGTAACAATCAATTTCACCTCATCGCTGTGGTGGTCTACCATTAGTTTGATGAACTTCGATGGATCCTCTAAATACTGGATCTCATCCAGCAGAACGACATTCCGCCGACTGCGATCTGCCCCTTCTGCCTTGAGGAATTGCAGAAAATCATCCACACCCGCATCCAGCACCTCTAAGATCCGTGGCTCTTCTAAATCATAGTAATACACTGGGGCTTGCAACTTCAGATCGTCCATCAGCAACTTCAACAGCGATGTTTTCCCCACCTGCCGGGACCCGAGGATAACCAGAGTTTCTTTGTCGTCCATATATCTCAGAATATCTCGTCGAATCCGTCGGTCATAAAGCATAATATCCCTCTTGCTTTTTCGGTTACCTGTGTAGGGGAATATACAAATAACACGGTTATTTGTCAAGTATATTTTACAAATAACCTGACAATGGTAAACGACAACCGAATTGCTATTCGCTTCAGGGATCACTGAAGTATAGATCTGCTGCAAGCTTGGAAATCTGGGCAAGTTCCCCCAAAAAAAAGACTGCAGAACTGAAATCCCAGCTTTCAAATAGGACTATCGTGTATCACCAATATAATCTTGAATTGGGACCACATTTTTCATCTCTGGAGATAGGCTCTAAAAGCCTTCAACCCATCCCAGATAAATCTCTTCAACTCAGCTGACCTCCGTGAACTTGTTATAGTCGATGTGGATGACAACATCCACATCGAGCTGGGAATCCCGGGAAGACCATTGTGGAGACTTTCGCCACGGATTCAGGTCCTGCCCAAGATATTTTGCGGGGCGGGAAAGTCAAGCGGAAACCGGACTCCCCAATCATAATAATGGCTCAAGTATCTTCTTGGCCTTCAAGATGTCCGCCCGTTGCTGCGGCCCGGTGATTTCCCGTTCGATGGTTACCGGTCCTGCAAAACCTTTCTCCTTGAGCCTGGGGATGAGGAGCCGGAAATCCACCTTGCCCTCTCCCAGAGCGACCTCCTGACCCAGTGCTTCGCCCCTGTTAGGCCAGAGCCCATCCTTGGCATGGAAACCCCGGACATACTCTCCGAAGATCTCCGCCGCGTCTAACGGGTTGGCCATACCGTAGAGAATGAGGTTAGCAGGGTCAAGGTTGATGCCCAGATTCCCTGTTCCCACATCCGAAATCGTCCGCTTGAGCGTGGACGGCAGCTCCTGTCCGGTCTCGAAGCAGAAAACCTGGCCGTTCCCTCCACAGTAGTCGGCGTACTCCTTCATTAGTTCGATGAATCCTTTGTAAACTGGATCCTCTGGGTCATCCGGAATAAAACCCACATGGGAGGTAATGCTTCTCACCCCCATTTCCTTCACCACATCAGAGAAACGCTTGGCCAGCTTTAGACGCTTTTGCCGGTATTCCTCCGGCACAAATCCCATAGTCGAGGGACCGTCCTTCAGGTTGAACACCTGTCCCTCAAAGAGCAGGAAGAAAGAGCTGATCTCAACCTGTGCCTGATCGGCTGCCTTGCGGATCTTCTGCGGATCGAACCGGTCCACCATCTGCTCTGCCGTGCAACTGAGTTGACAGGTGAAGATTCCCACCTGAGCTACCCGCTCAAAGGCTTTCTCGGGTTCGTCAGAGATGCCGACAATGAGTCCCAGTTTCAACATATGCTGTCTCCTCTTTTTCTACCTTCACTACATTCTTATCTACTAAAACTAACCTAAGGTGCTTCTCAAATCAACTGCGCTGTTAGTTTCTCAGGAAACAGACAGATCTGCAGCTTTTGGTCTTTCCGCTGGGCGGATAGAATAATCCGATTTTCTCCAGCCTGTTCAAGATCTGTCCTCCAGAGAAGTACCTCTCTTTCCTTTGTCGGATAGAGAGAAATGGCGGCCAGAAATCGCTGCCGGGTTGTCCGGTGTATAGGAGAAAAGGCATAGTAGTGATTCAGTTTGGTCTCCATCTTGCCAGTGTTAGAATTACGATAACTCACCTGCCTGCGTCTTTCCTCTGCAACCCACCCTTTATCCCGGCAGGGCAAGAGGAAATTCAAGTCGAATCCTGCCGGGCCATTGGTAACTCGCAAATCGCAAATTTCGCCATCTGCTTGTCCTTCAACATGGAGTGCCCACTGAAAGCTGTGGAGGTTATCTGAGGTAATGTCATCGAAAATCACCAGGAGATCCGGCCTGATGAAAATAAGCCATCGATAATAGGAAGAGAGAAGTCCTCCGTAGACCCGGGTCCCATCGCTGATAACCAGATCAAACCGGTCTGCGGGTTCGAATTTCAATATCCTGCCAAAATGGGACTCTCCGTATCGTTGGCCTCCACCATCAACTAACAGTGTGTTGTGGCCAATGGTGGTGTTGGCATCGAACGTCCAGCGACGCTCTTCCAGATCAAAAAAACCCAGGTAGTGACCGTAGGGCCAAGCTCCCAGGTCGGAAATGAGAGTTCGGTCAAAGGCAGTAACTACGAAGCTATTGATATCCAGATGGGAATGGCCCACCGCCGTTGGACCTGACTTAAAACCGATGAAGACGTCGTTCTTCTCCCAACCGCTCCGCAGGGTTACGATGCCTCCCTCACGGAAGTACTTTGCCAGAGGCGGGTCAGGCACGCTTCCGGGATCGGTTAACCCCTCAGTAAAGGCCAGATCAAAGAGGTCAGTAGGTTGACCCCTCAGGGCTAATTTCTTCCAATGGGGATTGTTGAATTTTTGGCCCAGCAGTCCGAGCAGAGCATAGCGACGGGGCCTGAGTACAGGCCCACAGTCCGCGAAATTGAAGACC
>JAUWEO010000120.1 GCA_030608245.1 Candidatus Latescibacterota bacterium | reverse complement strand
CAGGATTTCTTTGTGGACATTTTTCTGCATCCCAAAGAGATGCACAAACTTTTGGAGTTGGTTACCGAGGCATCTTTTCTTATTCGCAGGACAATAGAGAAAGTCACCGGAAAGCCGATCCGCAGCACAGGCATAGCGGACGATTTCTCGGGCATGCTTTCCCCTGATCAATACCAGGAGTTCGCCTTTCCTTACCAGAAGCAGATCTATGATGCCTTCGGAAAAGAAGGGAGTCGCCTTCATTCTGAGCTGTTGAGAAAGGGGCACCTCAAGTTCCTGCCCGAACTTGGGGTAACCCATTATGACCCTGGCTGTGATCAATATTTGGAGGTGCGGGACCTTGTAGAGGAAATCCCGCAGATTCCATTCAGCTTTAATCTTAAGACCTCCCAGGACATGATGCAGGGCACCCCAGAAAGCATTCGGGCCAAATATGTCCAGGCTGTGGAGGAAGGTGCCCCTGAGATATACACTGAAATCTGCCGAGGCACCCCCAGAGAGAATATAGAGGCGTTTATCCAGGTAGCTAAGGAATATGAATGAGAAAATTTAATCCCAAACAGAAAGGAGGGAAGGAAAATGCCGGCAGTAATTGATGAAACCCTTTGTACGGGCTGCGGTATCTGCGCCGATACCTGCCCGATGGAGGCCATCACCGTAGATGATATCGCTAAAGTCGATCCAGACACGTGTACCGACTGCGGTACCTGTGTTGACGAATGCCCTAACGAGGCTATTTCTCTCCAGGACTAACAAACTTTGAGGTTTCAGCTTTAATTCAAAAAGAATTCAGATGAGAGTGGCATCCATAGACCATTGAAATAACTCACTATAGAGACACGGAGGTCACAGAGATAGTTCTCTGTCTCTTTCTGTGTTCTCTGTACTACAACCCGCGAGACTTCGTTTTTTTGACAAGTTTTTTCTTTTAGAATCCGTGAAATCCGCGTAATCCGCGGTTGCTTTTTGGGGTTGCGGCTCTGCCGCGCTGTGTTCTCTGTGACTCTGCGGTGAAATAGGAGGAAATGAAAAAATGGGCAGAATATTCTTCCCTCAGTATAGAAGAACAAGACAAGGAATGGAGATATCAGAAGGCAAGAGTATCTTGGACTATGCCAGAGAATTCGGGGTGAGCATAGACGCAGAATGCGGTGGCCGGGGCGAATGTGGCAAGTGCGTGGTGAGAATCGACCCAGGAGGCGAATGTCTGAACCAGAAGACCGAAGTGGAACGAGAATTCCGTCTGGGTGAAGAAGAACGCCTCGCCTGTCAGGCAAAGATCGTGGATACCTCTCAAAATATCACTGTGTTTATTAAGGATTTCGGTAAATATGCCATCCTATCAGATGCTACACAAAGAGATGTTGAGCTTTCCCCCTTCGTTTACCGCCGCGGCAGCGAAGTTTTTTACCACTCTGCAGAGGGAAAAGCGGAAAGACTGGACGATTTTCGGGGAAAGATCTACGGCTTAGCTATAGATGTGGGAACCACTACCCTTGTGGTTCAACTGATAGACTTACAGTCGGGCAAAACTGTCGCCACCCTGGCACGCAAAAATCCTCAGATTCCCTATGGAAACGATGTTATATCCCGGATAGAGTACACTATGGTTCATAGGAAAGAAACCCGCTACACTACAAGTGCCGAGCGCACCCAGAGGCTTCAGACATTACAAAAGGCAGTCATAGAGGTAATAAACGAGAGTATGAAAGAACTTGAAGCAGAGAGGGACGAGCGGATTTGCCAATATGTCTATGACATTACAATCGTCGGCAACCCAACAATGAGAAATATCTTTCTGGGCATCGATGTGAGTTCCTTAGGAGTAATCCCTTATGAGCCGGAAAGGAAAGAGCCTGTGCTCTGTAAGGCTAAGCAACTGGGGCTTGGGTTCAATCCCCAGGCTAATGTCTACGGAGCCCCGCTAATTGGCGGACACGCCGGTGCAGACGCAATCGCTGACATAATCTCCACTGAAATATACAAAAGGGAAAAACCCAGCATGACGGTGGATATCGGAACAAACGGCGAGGTGATAATAGGAAACCGTGACAGAATGTTGACCATCTCCTGCGCTGCAGGTGGTGCTTACGAAGGAGCAACTATAAAATCGGGGGTGGGAGCAATAGAGGGGGCGATAAAAAATGTAAGCATAACCGACGGGAAGGCAGAATACCAGACAATCGGAAACAAATCCCCGGTGGGAATCTGCGGAAGCGGACTGATTGACCTGCTTGCCGAGCTCTTAAGACACGGAATTATGAGCAAAACGGCCAAACTGTCGGGAGAGTTCTTGGTAACAGACGGAATCAACCTCAGTCAACAAGATGTTTACCAACTTATAACTGCCAAAGCCGGGCTCCGTGTCGATCAGGACCTGTTGGTAAAATATTACCGCACTACTTTGGAACAGATAGATAAAATCTATCTTGCCGGTGCTTTTGGCAATTACATCAATACCGACAATGCCATAGCTATCGGTCTGCTCCCCGATGCCCCTGAGAAGGTGGTCAGAGTGGGAAACGGTGCCTTAGAGGGAGCAAGACAGATGCTTCTCTCCAGAGAAAAACGCAAGGATGCAGAGCTAATCCTCAAGAAAATCGAACATATCAAACCCAACGAAAGGGAAAAGGACTTCGCCTACTTGGTAGCCGAAAGGATGTATTTCACAGACCCCAATTCATAAATCAAAACCGCTCTTGGCAGCTCAATTTGCTTCGAAAATGATAGCAACCTCCCGCAGGTTCCAAACCTGCGGGAGGTTCTGGACGCCATTTTCATCCTTCGTGGCGCTGGCCCCGCCGGCATGGGCGTTTGCTCTGAGCTTAGCAATCCTAATAACCAGTATTTCAATTACCTTAGGAGAGACATGATGTTTGAAAATCCGTTTAATTCCGCCGGGAACTGGTACAAAGGAAACATCCATACCCACAGCAACAACTCCGATGGAGAACTTTCACCCGAGAAGTTGTCAGGCTGGTACAAAAGCCATGGTTACGACTTCCTGGCGATAAGCGACCATGACAAGCTAACCGGTGTGAGTGGCATCTCCGACTCGACCTTTCTTTTGATCAACGGGATGGAATTAAGTGCAGCTTCAACTGAGACAGAGACATCCTATCACCTTCTTGCCCTGGGGCCGACCAAGGAGATGCAATTGCCCGAAGGAATCGATGTTCAAGGAGCCATAGACCTTATTCGCTCCCAAGGGGCAAGAGTGATAGTTGCTCATCCCTACTGGTCGGGGTTGACAATAAACCAATTACTTCCACTGAACGGAATTATTGGAATAGAGGTATTCAACACCACCTGTCTGACCAGCATCGGTAAGGGCATCTCAAATGTACATTGGGACGATCTCCTGGCCAGAGGAAAACACGTCTTGGGATTCGCAGTTGACGATGCCCATTTTCACCGTCCTGACCACGGCCAGGGGTGGATTATGGTTAAGGCCCCTGGTTTAACTAAAGAAAACATACTAGCTGGGATTACTAAGGGGTGTTTTTACTCGACCTGTGGTCCAGAAATACGGGATATACAACTCCACCAGGATAGCATCTCGGTAAAATGTTCAGAGGTGGCAGTCATTAACTTCATCTCTGATTCTTCCAGAGGGAAAAGGGTTCAGGCAGAGAACGGCGACCTGCTGACCGAGGCCGAGTTCAAATGTGGAGGGAAAGAACGCTATGTGAGAGTTGAATGTGTAGATGTAGCAGGACGCCTCGCCTGGAGCAATCCGTTCTTCCTGAAGAAGTAGGGACAGAACAATGTTGATTGACTCGTAAAAAGTTTGAAATCTAACACAGAGACGCAAAGACGCAGAGAGAAAACAAGAGATATAATTATTTGATTATTAAAGAATATCTTCTTTCTTTGCGTCTTGGCGTCTTTGCGTTGAAAATCAATGACGCGGACTTTTTACGAAAGGATCAATGTTCTGTCCTTATAACTACAGCCGTGCAAATCCTATAAACCTTGAGGGAAAAACGATGAAAAAGCTATTCTTCTTGTTTATCTTGGCTGTCTGTCTCTCTGCCGGTTGCGCCTCCCTGTCGAGGCGGCATAGTCTCCCATCGAAGGCCACTCAGAGGGAACCTCTTGCCTTTTCAGACCTTATCTGTTCTCCGGTGGGGGGAAGCGGGCAGTGCCAGACCAACAGCACAGAAAACTCCATTAGCTCTACCCAAAACGGGGTGAAGATAAGTCTAAGATTTCTTAGCGCCGCAGAAAAAAAAGAAAAGATCCGAGGGGAGAGCGTCTTCTCCGAGAACATCTTTGCCGCCGTCTCGCTGAACATTGAGAACAGCACCAGCTCGAAGATAAGGCTGCCTCTCTCCCAGGCAGTGCTCATCTGCGGCACCAAGCAGTTGGATGTACTCTCCTACAAAGCAGCAGTTCTGCTGGCCATAAGCAGCACCGCCGATTATGCCAAACGAGCCTCCGAACCCTACTTGAAAGCTGGACTCAGTCCCACCTACGCCAGGCAGCAAGTAGTGAGTCAGTCATTTCAAGCTATCTACAAGGAAAGCGGACTGACTGACTATGAATGGATGGACGAAAAGCCCAACCTGACTATCTTTCCCACTGTTAGAGTCTCCCGAGTACTGCTGTGGGATGCGGCAAAATTGGCACAGAAGCTCAAAGAAGGAAGGCAAATAAGAATAATAATCCCCGATGTTGTCCTGAGATTTGACCCTGCTGGCAATCCAAGCGAAGCCATAGACTTCTGGTTCGATTTCCAGACTCAGGAACAAGGGATACCCTCTCAGTAGCACCACCTCTCTAACAAACCTCCCGCAGGTTCCAAACCTGCGGGAGGTTAAAGCTACAGAGGAAATTATAGGGGAAAATAGAAGGCGGGAATGTGAGTTATCTTTTTCTGTTGAAGCTATTATCGGTTGGCTTCACTGCCGGGACATTAGGGTCGATGTTGGGCATAGGCGGCGGTGTGTTTGTAGTGCCTCTGCTCAGTTTGTTGTTGGGTGTTCCCATCCACACTGCCATTGGCACCAGCATCGTCGCAGTGGTGGCCACCTCGGTGGGAGGGGCCAGTATTTATGTGAAAAAGGGGCTGGCCAATGTGAGGTTGGGGATGACACTGGCCACAGCTACTACCATAGGAGGGATCACTGGTGGGATACTGGCAGTTAACCTTCGCCCCCAACCACTGTATGCCATTTTCGGTATAGTTCTGTTCTACACTTGTTACTGGATGGGCAAACGTTCCCGTTCGGAAGACTTGTCCCTCCAATTCCCGGATAATCCCCACGATTCCTTAGCTGCCACCTACTACGACGAATCCTTACAGGCCTCTGTCCAATACCGGGTTAACTCCTTGCCTTTAGGAATGCTGGCGGCAGTGTTGGCTGGTAATACCTCCGGGCTGTTAGGGATTGGTGGGGGAACGGTGAATGTGCCCATAATGCATCTGCTGATGGGCATCCCCATAAAGTCAGCAGTGGCTACCAGCAACTTCCTAATCGGCATTACCGGAGTAGCCAGCGCTTTTATCTACTATGCACGAGGTTATGTCAAGCCGCTCTTGGTGGCCCCTACTGTTATCGGTGTCCTGTTGGGTGCCCAGTTAGGCTCAAGATTAGCTCAAAGAACTAAAGGGACCGTGCTGAAGCGGATATTCACTATTATATTGTTTTTTATAGCAGCACAAATGATTCTTAAGGCTTTCCATATCAGTTTAATACCATGAAAAGTATAGTCCCGTCTTCGTCTCCAGGGAAGTCTGCAAAACTTCACCGCTGGCTGAGCCGCCTGCTTCATCTTGGTATGCTGTTAAGCCT
>JAUWEO010000164.1 GCA_030608245.1 Candidatus Latescibacterota bacterium | reverse complement strand
ATGATGTGAGAGTTACAAGATCGATAAAAGTCCCTGCTGGCCAGAAGTTTTTCTACGTCAAATACGACGTTGAAAATATAAAAGGGAGCGATCTGCCCAACTTTAGGTTGTTTCAAGGTGTCGATTACGATGCAGGTGATGCCGGAGTGGATGACGAAGCGGGTTACGGCGGCAAAGACTTCGTGTGGGCCCATGATCTGGACGATGGTTTCGACACGTGGGTTGGCTTCATAGGCAATAAGCCATCAGCCCACCACAGCGTCGATGACTGCGGGGCCATGTGGGGCCAACTCCAAGCAGGCTCCTTAAATGATGTCAACTACCTCGCTGCTGACATAGGGGTAGGACTGGAATGGGACTTCGCCACCTTAGGTGCCGGCAGTTCGGTCAGCTTAGAGGTGACCTTCGGCTTTGCAGACAATCTTGCCGAGCTTAGCTCCCTCCTGGCGCCTCCGCCTCCACTCCCCGTTTCCATTCTATCCCAATGGGGCACGATAATCCTGATGTCTTCACTGATCACCTCTGGCATCTGGATGCTGAGGAGGAAGAGAGTCATCTGGGGCAGACAACAGGGCAGTTGAGAAACACTGGCTTAGTTCCTTTCAAAAAAGGCAGTAGAGGCGAAAAAACCTGATGGCAAATTTCCCCCTTTCCCGCCAACCAGGTCTTCTGCCACCAGCACGGTGCAACGCACTCTGTTACGGTCCGGGTTAGCTAAAAAAAACACTTGACAATCTGCTGAAAAGGAGTTAACTTTAACTGAATTTTAGTGGGGGGGGCGAAAGGCTTCGACGGGGATAGAGGAGATAGGGAAGGCGTGCCGAGCTCCCAATAGCTCGTAAAACAATTGGGATATAAGTTTAAGTGCAGACTATTCTTATGCACTGGCTGCCTAATTAATGGCGGTCCGTCCTCTTAGGTCCCGCCCACAGGACCTAAGATAGGGCGTCGAGAACAGTGGGCTGGCCTGTCCCTTGGGTCCGAGAGGGCCAGGTGAGAGCAAATCGGACTGGCTGTCTGTAGATCCTGTCTGTGGGAGCATCAGGCAGCGAGATTTAAATGACAGACTACGCACGTAGATTTCCCTGTCGAAATATCTTCGGACGCGGGTTCAATTCCCGCCGCCTCCACTCTATGTCAAAAAGCCGCTTCCTTACAAGAAGCGGCTTTTTCTCTGAGGCGTCAAGGGAGACTCTCGATTACTTTCCCAGTTTTTTCTTGAACTGCTGGCTTAACAGCGGCACGATCTCAAACAGGTCTCCCACGATGCCGTAGGTGGCGATGTCAAATATGGGCGCATCCGGGTCTTTGTTTATGGCTATGATCATCTCTGAGGTCTTCATCCCTGCCTGATGCTGAATGGCTCCGGAGATCCCGCAGGCGAAATAGATCCGAGGCCGTACGGTTCTGCCAGTCTGTCCCACCTGATGGGGATAGGGAATCCAGCCTGCGTCTACGGCTGCCCGGGATGCCCCCACTGCTGCCCCTAACACCTCGGCTAACTCTTCGATAAGTCCAAAGTTTTCTGTGCCTCCTAACCCTCTGCCGCCAGAGACAATGATCTGGGCATCGGCCAAATTGACTGTATCGATGCTGGGAATGAAATCAACAATCTTAGTCAATATCTGATCTTCAGTGAGTGACAAGGATTCCTGAATTATTTCTGCATCATTGGAGTCCACTATTGCAGGCATCTCCATCACCTTGGGCCTCACCGTGGCCATCTGAGGACGGTGGTGGGGACAGAGAATAGTGGCCATTATATTTCCCCCGAAGGCCGGACGCGTCTGTACCAGCAGTCCCTGTTCCGGATCGATGTCCAATTCGGTGCAGTCGGCCGTTAATCCCGTCTCCAGCTCTGTGGCCAGAGCACTGGCGAAATCACGGCCGGTAGTGGTGGCCCCAGCCAGGATAATCTCAGGTCTGTATTTTCTCACCAAAGAAGAGGCCGCAACAACATAAGAATCAGTTCGGTAGTCCCTCAGAACCGGATCCTCAATGCAATAAATCCGGTCAATGTCAAATTTGGATAGTTGCTGGATAATGGGCGATATATCGTCCCCCAAAAGCACGGCTGAAAGATGGGTAGAAAGCTTATCTGCCGATTCTCTGCCTTTGCCTAAAAGCTCTAAGGAGACATGAGCGATCTGAGAGTCTTGGTGTTCGATGAATACCCATACCCCTTGATAGGCACTTACATCTACTGCAGGTTTCTTTTCAATCTTCGGTAAATAAAGAGCTTCGAGTTCACAGGAGTCCAGACAGGCACCGCATCCGGTGCACGACTCCTTGATCACAGCCAAGTTATCCAGAATTTCTATAGCCTCGAAAGGACAGGCCTCAACACAGAGGCCACAGCCTTTGCATTTATCTTTTATCACCTCAAGTAATGCCACACCATACCTCCGTTTCTTAGATTATCTTTGCTGCAAATACCTTATCCACCAGTTCTTTCGCCATCTCCCCGGGCTCGCCGGAGAGTCTTTGACCGCCTGTCCTTTTAGGTGGGGAGAAGGTCTTTATCACTTGGGTAGGAGAACCTTCCAGACCGACTTGGGCAGGATCAGCTTCTATGTCAGTAGCGTTCCAGGTGGGTATCTCTGCCTGTTTTGCCCGTTTCATCCTCAGAAGTGAAGGAAGACGGGGTTGGTTGATATCTTTGACCACCGTAAGCAGGGCAGGTAAAGAGCTTTCTATCACTTGGATCCCGCTTTCCAGCAACCGCTCTACTTCGATTCTTCCTGACTCCCAATCTATATTCTTAACCTTAGAAACAGAGGTTAATTGAGAGATGCCAAGTCTGTGGGCCACTCCTGGGCCTACTTGGCCGGTGTCACCGTCTATGGCCTGTCGGCCACAAAAGACAATATCTACAGGGACGAGTTTTCTTATAGCCATAGCGAGAGTGTAAGAGGTTGCCAAGGTATCTGCCCCGGCAAAGGCCCTGTCAGTCACCAACACTGCCTGGTCGACTCCCATAGCCAGTGTTTTCCTCAGGGTCTCCGCTGCCTGAGGTGGTCCCATACTGAGCACAGTCACCTTGCCTCCGAAGCGCTCCTTGGTGAGCAAGGCCTCCTCAATGGCATATTCGTCAAAGGGGTTTATCATGCCGGGAACCCCTTCCCTCACCATAGTGTTTGTCTCCGGATCGAACCTCACCTCCGTGGTCTCTGGAACCTGTTTAATGCATACTACTGCGTGCAATTGATCCTCCTTTTTCGGTGATTTCATCGTAGATTTTAGCTAATAATAAACTGAAAAGCCGTTCAAAAAGCAACTTTTTTTTGCCTTGCAGGGCAGATGATAAAAGAGCCACCGGTTTAACAGCCGATGGCCCTTTTTGAAAAACAAAGGGATAAGAAAACACTAAGGCTTCTCCTCTAATTTTTCCACAATCTTGGTCAGTGCGTCGATCTTTTGGTTCAACTCGGCAATCTGTTCACTCTGACGGCGCACAAATTTGGGAATTAGTTCCTTCACCCGTTCGTCGATTTTCTCCTTGATCTCTGCTGTCTTCTTCTCGGCCTTATCAAGGGTTTCCTTTACCAATTTAGCCCCTTCATTCTTAGGTTTTTCGCCCCTTTTAATCAGCTCGTCGACGAACCTCTCTCCCTTTTCCCGGCTGAGGTCCAGAGCACCAATGCCTGCTAGCATCGCCTTCTTGACCGCCTCTAACATTTCTGCACCTCCTTTCTGGATCAATCTTTTCAACAGTTCCAGCGATACGGCTTCTTGCTGCCACCCTTTTGTCTGCCCTGCCAGTATCTGTGAAAAAGTGTGCGCAGTGATATCTTCTCCGGTTTTATTGTCAACTATTTGGACTTCAATGCCGTTTTTCACCAAGGCAGCCACGTCGTTCAGCGTGATCGTCTTTTTCTGTTCAGTGTCATAAAGTCTGCGATTAGCGTACTTTCTAATTACCCTCACCATTATCCCTCCCGTTTTTGATAACAAATATAGTGCACTGCACAAAAATGTCAAGAAAAAAATGGCCCTTTTTCAGTTTTCTTCTCGAAATGTCTGAATAATTTCAGCGGCCGTTTGGCAGTGCAGAAGTCTCTTTCTGAACGATTCCTTTCTTAACACTCGAGAAAGCTGAGCAAGAACTGTGAGGTAAGATCTTGTGTCCTTCTCCGGAGTAACCAATAGGAAGACTAAATGAACTGGCTTTCCGTCTAAGGCGCCGAAATCAACTCCGCGGTCAACCCGGGCAAAAACGGTGACTACTCTATCTCCGACTTTGCTTGTTCCGTGAGGGATAGCTACCCCTCGGCCGAAACCGGTAGAGGCAGCTTTCTCTCTCTCCACAATTACCTTCAATAGTTCCCTCTTATTATTGACTTTCCCGGTTTGAACGAGCTTGTCCACCATAGCCTCCAAAAGCTCCTCTTTTGAGCCGTATTTTTCGTTCAGCAAAATGAGGCTTTCATCCAGTAATTCTGCTAAGGTCAACGAAGATTCCTCCTCTAAATATAACTATTC
>JAUWEO010000081.1 GCA_030608245.1 Candidatus Latescibacterota bacterium | reverse complement strand
GTCCCTCCGGTTAATACAGGGGGGAGTTCAGGTATATTTTGGGCAACCAATCTGGCCAAATAAGCGACACCAAAACCGATAGCCAGCAAATACAACAGATGTCGCATTTCTGGCTTGCCTTTTTCTACAACAAGCTCACTTGCGGAGGTTTTCAACCGGCTAAGCCGCTCATTGGTCACGCCGGTGAATCTGTGAAACCAGTTCGCCATATTCTTGGATTGCAAAAGCAAGGGCAACCAAACCAGATAAACGACATTGTCGGTGATTACCGCCAGCCCAAAATGTGTTCCCGAGGTTCCCAGTCCCTCTGCAACCGCCGCCATGTTGCCGGTGCCCCCAATCCAGGAACCCGCCAGGGCACCAAACCCTCTCCAGGCCTCCGGGTCGAGCCATCCTTTGACCAAGAAGTAACTTATTGGCGCGCCGATGACAACACCCGCCGTTCCGATGAGCATCACCAAGACCCCCCGTCCCATCACCTTCACTGTGGACCGGAGGTCGACATCCAACAGGAGTAATACCAAAAACAACGGCAGTAGATTGTCTCCCATCCAGTCATATACGGGGGAGTCCGAAGAAATCAATCCCAGATTGGAAAAAAACACCGGTAGCACATAGACGAAAATTAACGGTGGAAGATAATTAAACAGCTTCCAGCCCGTTTTTTTCTCCAGAAAAAACCACATAGCAGCGTTAGCGGCTAAAACAAAAAGAATACCTGTTGAATTGGTTATTAGGGCGTTTTCCATATTTACACCTCAATCCTTTCGGCCAAAAATTGCCCAACGGTTTTTTCTTACCTTTGATAGTGCCGATAGTCTCGGCAATATTGGGAGACGTATCTCACCCGCTCTATGTCACCTGGGGGTGGCACCTCGTCGGATGCCCCCAGGATAAGCCTGGGATAAAAAAACTCTACTATGCTTTCCACACACTTCTCCAGTTCCTCCATCGGACGGTCAGGCAGAAATAGAATGGCAGGGATCACATCCAAGAGGATTCTATCCCCCATCACCTCTTTCATCTCTTCTAAACTCACATCCCCCTGAGGAAGGGGAGTGAGGGCCTCCAGTCCATCGAAGGGCAAGTCCCTGAGATACTTGAGCAAAGACCTGAAGCTCCCATCTATGTGGATGTGAGTGTATATTCCGGCCCTCTGCAATTGCTTCGACCTCTTCTGGTAAAAGGGAATACAGTACTTCTCGAAATAACGGGGGGAGACAATGTTGCCGTCTATGTTCTCCCCGAAATTCACTATCCTCACCTTCCCGTACGAGATTATACTTTGGTAGAGAGCGTCGTAGGAGTTGTCAATGGCCTGCATGAGCCTTTCGACCTTCTGAGGAACGTCCGCCAGGGCATAGATTAGATTCTCCAAACCCATCCCAAACAGGGCCAGGTGTTGATAGCCGCTCCGGGGAAGAAAGAACTGGGGCTCGGCCCTTTCCCCGAAAAACTCGCTTCCCGTCTCGAAATTCTTCTTTATGAACACAAAGCTTGTGTTTTCGAAGAGCCATATCGCCTTTTCTATGTCGTCGCTGGTTTCGATGGGATATTTCACGATGCGCCATTGTTCTTCGGAGGAGAGCCTCTGCTTGCTGACCAAATCCCCTTTCGGAGTCTCGGTGATGATGAGCTTCCTTTGCCCATCTACCTTCTCTTTTGTCTTCACTTTATCCGAGTGTCTAACCTTTACGGCTCCCGGAATCCCTGTGAAGTAGTCTATGTACCTGATGGAGACATCCAGATCGTCGAACAGATCCAGCAAGCTCATCTCCCTGTATCTTTCAGGAAGGGTTCCCCGGTCCTTGTTGTACCAGTACCACCACTCTATCCGGGGCTGAAAGAAGACTTCCGGGGTCTCCTTCCCCTCGAACACCCTTAGATTCATTTCTCTCTTGGTCACGTCTATGCCTCCACCACATCGAATTTCATCATCTTACCCAATTCCTTCAGATCGGATTCCAGCTTCCTAAGTTCCTCATTTATGGGCAATGATCTTTTTTTCCAATACATTTTCCGGCAAAGCACCGACAATAGCATCTATCTTTTCGCCGTTTTTGAATACAAGCAAAGTGGGGATGGACATAATCTCGAAGCGAGAGGCTACTTCCCGATTTTCATCTACATTTAACTTCCCAAAAGCGATCTCCCCTGCATATCTTGCGGCTAATTTTTCTATTGTGGGAGAGATCATTCGACAGGGCGCACACCATTCCGCCCAACAGTCAACAACCAAAAGAGGATACTTGTCCACTGCTTGGTCAAAGTTGTCGTTGTTTAAGATAATCGGATAGTTTGGCTTATCTATAAGCTTCTCTTTCTTTTTAAGTTCCTCGCTCTCTAGGGAAAGTATCTCTTCAGCCCGAGAGGAACCGAAAGATACAATCTGATTTACGAAAGTCCCTTCCGATTGAACCCCAACGGTGATAGAATCCATATCCTCGTTGATTACCTGCTGAGGCACATGAGATACTTTGAACTCCCGAGCACGCGCCCTCACTTCTGCTGCGTCGACATAGCGAGAGGCAACCTTTCCGGGGGCCTCAATAGCTATTCGATTGCTTAAGAGAACAGCCTGGGGACAATGCGGAGAATCGAGCGTAACATAAGTTTCTATGAGGACATGTTTGTCTATACTTTTCAATTTCTCTTTGGAAGCAGCACCCAAACCGCTTTCTCCCTGAGAAACTAACGATATGGTCTCGATAAACGCACTGGCCTGGTGTCCTGCAGGCCCACCCCAATATTCTATGGAATAGCCCAGATCCTTGCCAATAAGAATAGTCGGGGAAACAGAAAGATTCAGTCTCTCGGCCTCTTCGGTGCTTAGGCTGAGAAATTCTCCTTTTATCTTGTCAGTGATCTGCGAAAGTTCCCTCACTAAGTCTCTGATAAACTGGGAGTATTGAGGATCTTCATTCCCTATGATAATGCTTCGGGTAAATACCTTGAGGTCCACAGTCTCTCGAAGTTCCCGCTCAAACTTCTCTCTTAAGATTGCTTCAGTCTTAGTGTCGATCAACATATCTATCTCCTCTGATAACTTCATTATCCTTCATTGAATTATTAGCAAAACAATGGTATGCTTCCTATGGCACCTTCTTGGTTATTTATCGCATTTTCTTTCCCCGAATATTGCTGTTCCTATCCTTACCATATTGCTTCCTTCTTCAATAGCTATTTCGTAGGAGTTTGACATCCCCATGGACAGTACGTTCATATCCAAATTGGGAATGTCAAGAGATCTTAGATACTCAAATATTTTTCTTGTCTCCCTAAAGTAGGGTCTTGCGTCCTCTGGATTTCCAAAACGCGGCCCCATAGTCATAAGGCCCTCTATCTTAAGATTCTTAAGACGTGAGATTCGCCTTATTGTCTCTTCAGCTTCTTCAGGCATAATACCGGACTTCTGAGGTTCTTTTCCACTGTTTATCTCTATATAAACAGGAACCATCCGATCTGACCTTTTATCAATCGCCTCAGCCAGCTTTAGCGAATCAACAGTTTGTATAACATCAAAGATGGGAAGCACCTTGTTTATCTTATTCTTCTGCAAAGCCCCTATCATGTGCCATCTGACTTTTTTAGCCTTTTCACCTAACTGGTTATATACTACGGTTGCTTCCTGAACATAATTTTCTCCGATATCCGTAGCACCTGCATCGACAAGAGTGGCCAGCTCCACCGCATTCCTTGTTTTCGCTGCTACTACTATGGTCACATCATCAGGGATTTCTTTCTTAACCCTTTGATAATTTTCTGCTATACCCATTTCAAATTCACTTCCTCTAACAACCCATTATAGAAAAATTTCCCCTAACGTAAATGCTATGCCCAGTGAGATAAGGATCGGAATTATCAGAAGCTTAAAGAAATCCTTAAGTTTCACATTGAAATATTCTAATGAAACAGAAACACATGGATGAACAGGTGAGATGACATATCCCATAAAGATGGAGAAATACATTAGGGCAAATACCGATGGGGTCATTGTATTTATTCCATATTTCGAATAGTAGATGGGCAATAGAATCGATACAGGCACCTGCACCCTCCCCGTCAGGAACCCTAGAATTGAACCGACACCTACAAGAAGAAGTGTCCTGGAAAAGGTGACCTCAGCAATTGCTCTGGAAGCATCAGATGCCTCGAATATATTTAAAAAAAGAAACATACCTATGATTATTAAAGAGAACCTCCATGGTCCCATCTTTCTCCACACGAGTTTTATTCTTTCCCACCCCATGTTTCCAAAACCGACAGCAAGGGCGAGACTCACTCCTACACCTATTACAAGAAATGCCTCAGGAAGAGCTTTGGGAAATATGGTACCGAAAGAGAAATGTATAAGAGGTGCAATGAGAAGTATCATCATCGGAACCAGAAGCCCTTTCAGTCTGAAATCAGAAGCATAACTTATTTTACCTCGTATATTCTTCAGGAGAAAAAGATAGCCCAGAATGAACATGAGTATAAATCCTGGAATAAGGTAAAGCATTGCCACATAAAGATTAAGGTGTGCCATTTTGGTAGTGGCAAGAAGTGCACCCAGGGGATATATCAGAAGGAGAATATGTCTGAACCAGACATTTATGGCAGATTTCTCCACCTCAGAGATACCTTCTCCAGCTTTCCTCAACAGCGGGGCTGAAAGCAGTGCACCTCCCGGTATAGGTAGCATACCCAGAAGAGCAGGCGAAAAGGCAGAAAATAGCCTTTTCCCTATTCTTAAATTATCAACCAGTTCGTCCATGAGGCCTGAAAGTTCCATCGAGCCTCCTATCATAGGTATTAATCCCACCCCAAGGGAAAGTAGAAGAATAGAAGGGTCGGTCAATGTGTTATAGACCTCTTGCCATATACGGTAAAAAGGAAGAGTGAATAGACCCAGGGTGAGGGCCGCAATGACAAGCCCTGCCCACAGACTCTTCCGGGATATAACTAAAAGCAGAAAAAGGGATAAAAGAAAACCTGCCCAGGTAATTCCCATCGGGTTTTACACCCTCCTCCTATTACTCTATTGAGGTTAATCGGATGGCTTAATGAGACTATTAACGTTATTTTTGATCTCTTCCTCCCTGGCTTAGTACACAGCCTCGTACATCGCCACTATATTTTCCGGAGGTATCTCCTTGAAGAGCACATTGGAAGGGCCGAGAACAAATCCGCCATTCACATTGCAGTTTTCGATGAGGTATCTCACCTCGGTCTTCACCTCTTCAGGTGAGCCAAAGGGCAACGTCCTTTGCAGACTCACTGCTCCGTGAAGAACCAGCTTATCTCCATATTTCCTCTTGATCTCCACCGGGTCCATACACTCCGGCTGGATGGGATTTAAGATATCTATCCCCACCTCTATCAAATCTTCCACGATGTCCTGAACATTTCCATCGGTGTGCATGTAGAGCTTAAGGGCCGCGTTTATCCCTTTGAGTTTCGATATCATCTTTTTGAGTCTTTCTTTGTCAAACTCTCTCCAGATCTCAGGAGACATTATCATCCTGTCTTGCATCCCGAGGTCACCGGTGATCTGTATCATATCTACTCCTGCCTCGACCAGCTTTTCGCAATAGGCGGTGGAAAATGAATATATCCTCTCGTACATCTCGCTAATCAGGTCGGCATTGACCAGGTAATCCATAAGGACATTGTGCATCCCCCTCACCAGCCAGGCCGATTTGAAAGGCTGGGCCACGCCACCGGATACGATGTAGCCCTCCTCCTTGCAGTGCCTTATCTCCTCCGCCGACCCTTCAGGAACCTCTATCCATTCCTCCTGAGGGAATGGATAAACATCCAAATCCTCGACTTTCTCCACCTGTTGCAGCGCGTACCAGACCGCATCCTCCAAATAATCAGAGCCCTGGTGAATCCGGACAACCCTGCCCTCGTCAGTCACATAAAACTCTGGATTATTCCTGTATTGAGTTGGGATCAGAGAATTTATTTTCTCCCGGTACTCCTCAGGATAACGGATATTTAAGCCAATCCCCTTCCATTTGTCTATACCCAAAACTCTCTCCGCCTCCTCAGCCGAAGAGACACCAAGGTATTTCACAAGTTGCTCCATAGTATCATTGCTGATCCAGATATATGTAACGCACCTGTCCGGCTGTTTATGAGCGAAGGTGGTGAGGATTCGTTCCCTCGAGGTCATATTTAAATCCTCCTGTCCTATCCATTGTAGTGAAGAGCTTCGTCAAGCATAGCCAGATAATTTTCCACCGGTACATAAGTGGGAATCGAGTTACCTGAGCCGATGGCGAATCGGCCCTTAGGAGCGCAGGTGTTGATGAGGTTGCGTACGTATTCTCGGACCTCTTCAGGTTCGGTGTGTGAAAGCACATGCATATCAACCCCTCCCAGGGTGGCAATGCGATCGCCATATCGCCTGTGGAATTCCGACGCTGGGATAATCGCGTCTTCAAAGGAGTGCTTGCCGTCGATGTGGACATCCTGAATCAGGTCCTCCATAATGGCCCCGACATTCCCACAACTGTGCAGGAAATAAGGTATCCCCCGTTCGTGGGCCATCTGAGCAAAGCGACGGTGCCAGGGCAGGATGTATCTGCGGAGGGCGTCTGGACTGATCAGGGTGGCCGTGCGGAAGCCCATATCATCACCAGGAAACAGAGCAATGAGATTTTTCAACTCAAGAAGCCTCTCGTAATAGTCCTGCATCAGGGACCCCAGCCGCTTGGAGACGGCCTGAACAAGGTCGGGGGCATCGTAAAGGGCAAAGCAGAGACCCTCGTAAGACATTATCCAGGTCAAATGCTCTAATATACCGCCTGCGTGGGAAGCCATAATTCCCATCCCCTCTGGCAGATGAGAATCCACATATTCATAGGCGAAGAAGTCGGCCTCTTCTACCTTGGGCCAGTTGTATTTCTCAAAATCATCCCAGGTCCTTATGGCCCCACGGTGTTCGTCGGCCCAGGTCCGGTCGCCTTCGGATTGCGGGGCTGTGTCTGGAGCAAGAAGATGCTGCTCCTGAAAGGGCAGGGACAGCTCAAGTCTAACGAAGTCGTATCCCATACGATACCAGAACTCGATGAAGTTATCCCAGTAGGCGGTTTGGGATTCTCTATCGTTGGACTCAGGCGTTACCCACTGGCGATCCAAGAGCTTTGTGACAATAGGCCGCATCACCACGGGGTCCACGATATATTCGACCAATGGAGGCCTTTCAGGCTTTTCCTGGCCCATTAGGCAGCGTATAAACCTTTCCGTATTAGGGCTCGGATTCTCTAAAGGTACACGATAATCGGCCATACTCATTTTCCCTTGCCGGTCTCTATCTCTAACCTTTTACCCACACCCATCCGGATGAAATTCTCTTCGTAGACATTCTCGAAGGCACTTCGGGCCAGATCACCGGAGCAGTGACAAGGAGCCACCATATCAACCACCTCCGTATACAGCAACTGCCATGATTTTAGACCTAAATCGGATACGCCCTCATCTTTTTCCAGCTTTCAATCATAGTCATTACATTATCCCAGGTATGCTCTGAGGTATCCCTCACATTGTCCACTGGGGAGAGGATTAATCCCCCTCCAGGCCCTAATGTACTGATAGCGTTATGAACTGCCTGTCTCACATCTTCCTTACTGCCGTTTTCAATGGTGAGAAATCCATTGACTCCACC
>JAUWEO010000192.1 GCA_030608245.1 Candidatus Latescibacterota bacterium | reverse complement strand
ATCCCTGCCGAGCATCCGAAGCCAATATTTATGTTCAGCTTCAAACCTTGATTGATGTATTAAATCGCATCAAAAGCAATTATGTGGAAGATTTTGATCAATCCGAACTTATTGATGGAGCTATAAATGGGATTTTGCGCCAGCTCGATCCGCACTGTTACTATTTGAAAGCCAAGGAGCTCTCGAATATGGTGGAGAAGTTGCGGGGAGATTTCGAGGGAATCGGAATTATGTTCGACATAAGAGAGGGTGTGCTCACAGTGATTGCTCCTATTGAAGGGTCGCCTTCGGACAGAATTGGTATAAAGGCAGGGGATAAGATCGTCAGAATTGAGGGAGAATCTGCGCTGGGCATCACCACTCGGGACGTTTATCAGAAATTACGGGGAGCCAGAGGGACAAAGGTGGATGTTTCGGTGAGAAGAGAAGGGGAGAAAGAACTGCTTGAATTCACCATTATCAGAGATAAGATCCCTAGATATAGCATTCCGTCATCGTTTATGCTCACCCCTGAGATCGGCTACATTCGGGTTGCCCAGTTTTCTCAGAAGACGAACGAGGAGCTGGAGAAGGCATTGAAGCAGTTAGAAGCCCAAGAGATGAAGAAACTTATCCTTGATTTCCGTTGGAATGGCGGGGGAATGCTTTCACAGGCGGTCAAAGTAGCAGATAAGTTCATTAAAACCGGAAAGATCTGTTATACCCAGGGCAGAACACCTGGTTCTACCCAGGAGTACTATGCCACCCAACAGGGCAGCCATCGCTATTTTCCGCTGATTGTGCTGATTAACCACGCCAGCGCCAGTGCTTCGGAGATCGTCGCCGGTGCGATTCAGGACTGCGACCGTGGGTTAGTCGTCGGTCAGACCAGTTTCGGCAAAGGGTTGGTACAACAGCAATTCAAATTGAGAAACGGAGGGGCTGTGTTCTTAACCACAGCTCACTGGTATACCCCCAGCGGCCGTTTAATTCAGCGCCCCTACAAAGGCAAAAGCCGAGCGGACTACCTATCCCAGGCTTTCCAGGATACTTCCCGCAGCGGTGGCGAAGATAAACCGGTTTTCGATACCCTGAGGGGGAGAAAGGTCTACGGAGGCGGAGGTATTACACCAGATGTACTACTGAAATCCGCGCATTTAGGGGAATTAGAGAAGAAATTGAGAGAGAAAAACGCTTTTTTCGATTTTGCTGCCTACTATCTTGGCACTCACCCTCAGATGCCAGAGAGTTTCGATCAGTTCCATCGGGATTTTCACATTGGCGATTCAATAATTCTCCAGTTTAAGACATTTCTCTCTTCAAAGACAATTGATTTTGATTTGGGGGATTTCCAGCGGGAGTTAGAATCAGTAGAAAACTGCATCAAAGCAGAAATTGCTGGTGAGCTGTGGGGAGCAGAAGAGAAGTATCAGATTTACACAGAGAAAGATCCAGAACTCATTCAAGCAATAGAGTTATTCGACAAGGCGGAGCAATTGCTGGCTGAACAACCCAGGAGCTACCCGATGGAATCGGGCGGGAACTGAGAAGTGGAAAATGGGAAGTAGGAAATGTGAAGCCTTTTCAGCCCTTCTCCCTTGCTCCCTCTCTCCCTTGCTCCGTCTTTCCGCCTCTCCCCCTCTGGTTTCATAGCAGTCCTCTGGCGATTGTCGCTGCAAAGCCGGGATATTTAAGCAGTTTGATGCCTACACGAGTCAAATTGAAGCCGTTGGCCAGATCTACAATGTCCTGGCCAGTGAATATGTCGGCAAGCTGGTTTAGTTCCTGGTCGGAGAGCTTCACAATCAGTTGTTCGGCTTTGAGACTGTCGGCTATGCGTTTGCCCCAAGTCTCATTGAATTGCTCTGGATAGATAGAGAGTCTTTTACGCGATATATCGCCTTCTATCAAGGCTTCCGCGGCTACCTGTCCGGCCATTCTGCCGGCGGCAATGGCAGAGTGTATTCCCGCCCCGGTGAGCGGTATCACCTGTCCGGCCGCATCTCCACATAGCATCAAGCCATCCTGAACTAATTCCTCTATTTGCCCTCCTATCGGCACCGGTGCAGCTCCCATACTCAGAACCTGAGCTTTTTGAAACCGCCGGGGGTGGGCGTCGATGAATTTGTCTAAACATTTTCTGGCCGGTACGCCCTGAGTTCCAATGCCCACATTGGCCAGGCCTTCCCCTTTAGGAAAGATCCACAGATAACCACCTGGAGCAACATTACTACCTAAAAATATCTCCAATCTCGTCGGGTCAGCTAAATGGCAGTTGGCCATTTCGTACTGCAGGCAGGAGATCCGTCGGTAGCCTTTTCGGTTAAAGAAGGTTCTGGCTACCAAAGAATTCATCCCGTCACAGCCTATCACCACCTTTGCCTCTACCAGTTGCACCCCTTTAGCGATGTCAATTGTACATCTGAATAGCCCATCGTGGCGGACCAGTTGGTTAGGTACAGCCGCCATCCATATTTCTGTCCCCTCCTGGAGGGCTGATCTGCCCATCTCCTCTAAAAATGCCATCTTATTGAGGATATAGCCTCCGCTGTACCCGATAGCTCCAGCGGAAATCTCCACTTTTTTCTCCTCTTGAGGAGGGTAAACCAACACCCGGTTTATTTCTCTGCCGCAGATGGAACTCTCCCAGGGAGATATCTCTGCTTCGGCCAAAGCGTCGGCTGATACGGCCTCACCACAGACCTTCAGGCCGAACTGGCTCTCTTTTTCAACCAGCAAGGTCTTGACCCCTTTTCGGGCAGTTTTTCGAGCCGCCATCAGTCCAGCCGGCCCGCCGCCGATGACCAAAATGTCGCAAGATGCGATTTTCATGTTTGTTAATCCGGATTGATCTCTTGGCACGCAGGTTCTTTCCCCGCAAGGTTCTCAGAAAAAAAGAGAGGTAAACGTCGATGCAAAATAAAGCATTCTGTCTGTTCTGTCAAGGGCAATGTTGCCTCCCGGATGTTCTCCTGTACTACAAACCCGCGAAACTCCTTTTGACAAGGTTCTTGTCTTAGAATCCGTGAAATCCGCGTCTCTGGCTAATACCTCTGCCACCAAGACACAAAGACACCAAGATTATAACACCATTCGGTCTATACTAGGCCTCATTTCGATTTTCTTTGTGCCTTCGTGGCTAATTCTTTGGTTGCGGCTTTGTTGCGCTGTGAATTCGCTGTGCATTTGGACAGAGAGGGGAGGTGTTCCTGAGTTAAGTGCAGCTTGACTTTCGGGGAAAAAGACGTATATTTATCATTGATCTTGCCAATCTGAAATGCGCCACCGAGAAATGACAGCGAAAAATATTTGACCACGAATTCGCACGAATATTCACGAATATCTTTGAACTATATCGATAGATTTGTTTTGATTCGTGGTTAGAAATGATTTGAGAAATTGTATATATGCAGAGGCGAAACCTCATTCTCTCAGCGCTCTCCGGGATACTGCTGTCCCTGGCCTTCCCACCATTGGGGCTCGTTTTCATATCTTATCTCGGGCTTGGCCCCTTCTTCCTGCTATTTCCTCAGAGTGAGCACAAAGATGCCCTTGTTTACGGATTTGTCGCTGGTTTAGTGTTCAATGCCGGTACCGTCTATTGGATCTGTTGGGCTACCATTGCTGGGGGACTTTTCTCCGTCTTTTACCTCTCCCTCTTTTTTATGCTATTTGCCCTACTGCTCAATGTGGTCACCCGGGCCTGGGGCAGAAAAGGTCTTCTCTTGGCTCCTTTC
>JAUWEO010000031.1 GCA_030608245.1 Candidatus Latescibacterota bacterium | reverse complement strand
ACATATTGCGGTAATTGCGGATAAATTGCGGATAAATTGCGGATACGATACAATAAACTAATAGGAAAATACAATGATGGCAATACGAACATGACATTTTTTGAAATCTCCGAATATAGGATCTACACCTTAAATTGCTCTGTCAGGTCTTCCCCTGTCTTAGCTGACAGAAACCGATATTGCTCCATAGCCAACTCGGGGACAGAGACCAAGTCAAGCTTGGTTTTGGTCGATTTCTTCAGCAGCTTCAACCGGGATTCGTCCTTCTCTGAAAGGTGTTCAGCCACTAAAGGATGAACCTGGAGGATCAAATTCTTCTCTACGGAAGCAGCCCGCGCCCTTTTTAGCCATCTCTCGGTTTTGCTCACTGTGGTGTCACGCCCCTGAACCCTTCCGACTCCGTTACAGACAGGGCAAGTTTCACTGAAGGTGTAAAGCAAACTGGGACGGACTCTCTGGCGGGTCATCTCCACCAGACCAAACTCAGTTATGGGTAACGCATTTGTCCTGGATCTGTCCTTCCCCAGGGCTACCATCAACTTCTCCCACACCTTTTTCCTGGCCCTTGCCGAAGCCATATCAATAAAATCTATGACAATAATCCCCCCGATGTCCCGCAGCCTCAGTTGTCTGGCAATCTCCCGGGCTGACTCTAAGTTGATCTCTAAGGCCGTCTTACCTTGGTCCGTTTTGCCCACATATCTACCACTGTTCACATCAACAGTCACCAAGGCTTCAGTGTGGTCGATGATCAAATAGGCGCCTTTTTTCAACCACACTCTTCTATCCCACGTTTTTTCTATCTCTTGCTCTATCTTGAAGACATCGAATAGAGGTGACTTCTCATCGTGCAATTCCACCTTAGAACACAACTGGGGAGAGACAGAGTGGAGATACGCTACAATCTGTTTATGTTCCCGCTTGGAATCCACCACCACCCGGTCGACATCATCGGTAAACAGATCTCTGATCAGACTGGAGGTCATTCCCATCTCTCGATGGAGCAGAACCGGAGCCTTGACCTTCTGAGCCCGTTTGTAGACCTTGTTCCAGGTTTTAAGAAGATTCTTTATGTCTCCTTCCAATTCGGCCTTCCCCTTGGTTTTGGCAACAGTTCTGACTATGATTCCAAAACCGTCGGGTTTTATCTCCTGGGTTACTTTCTTAAGACGCCTTTTCTCTGTCCAGTTAGTAATCTTCCGGGAAACCCCAATACGGTCATCGCTGGGTAAGAGCACAGCGAACCTTCCTGGCAGAGAGATCTCTGTGGTTACCCGTGGCCCTTTGGTGCCGATGGGCTCCTTGGTAATCTGCACGATGATCTCCTGTCCTTGTTGAAGGTGTTGTCCGAATGCCGGTGCCCGGGGTTTCTCTGTCTCCACTTCGAAATCGAACAGACGGCTCTCTTCTACATCTCCCAGAGGCAGGAAGGCACTTTTCTGTAAGCCAATATTGACAAACGCCGCTTGCATTCCAGGTAAAACCGACTCGACTATTGCCTTGTAGATATTACCGACCGTCCTCTGCTTCTCGGGCCGCTCTACTAAAACCTCCATCACTTTTTGATCTTCTAAAATGGCGATGCGAGTCTCATAAACGCCCACATTGATTATTATCTCAGTAGCCAAATCTATATCACTCCCATTGGATTAATAAATTTCCCATTTTTCTCCACATGAAGAGCAGTGCGACTGATATCTAAGGAAAGCACTCTCTCCCGAGGCCAGTCGAGCAGGCACTCCAGCACCTCTGTGGGGCGGACATCGTTGTCGCTGCCGGTCAGAAGCAGCATTCGCACCAGAGACGTTCCTGCCGGGGATGAAGTTAGCGATATCTCCCTGGTGCCAGTCCTTATATTCACCTCCCTCACTAACCCTCCCTTCTTCCGTTGAACAGTGGGGGTCTCAGTATTCTGAAATCTCTTGATTGCCTGCTCCAGCTCCCCGATATTCAGCTCGGATTCCAGCTTGACAGTGTACTCAGCCAAGTTTATTATCTTGGTCAAAGACTCTGCTCTGCCAAAAATAGGTCTTTCCTCCAAGACCTCCAATCCCACAGGCAGCGCCAAGGTCAATTTTTCTTTAACACTCTCCAAACAGGGCTGGGCAAACTGGAGGTCCACATACTCAGCTCTGCTGGTTATTCCCAGGTTCAACGGCGGCCCAAAGGCCATTTTGGGACGAGGGTGAAAACCCCGAGAGTAATCCATAGGAAGCCGGGCTATCCTTACCCCGCGATGGAATATCTCCACCAAGTCCAGGTGACCTAAGAATTTCAGTTGTTGCCCCTTGGCGTATTTGAGTCTCACCCTGGTCTTGGCTATCTGGGCAGCGGCTGTCTTCTTTTTTCTCCTCCGTCCAAACACAGCAGCCTTTTTGGTCTCCTCTTCCGGCTTGGGACTTGGAGCTGCTGTTTGAACTGCAATAGAAAGAAGCCGCTGTTTTGTTCTCAGGGAGCTAGGAAGTCCGCACTCCACACAGCCCGCGCGACAGTCGGGGGTTTGCTCCGGGATAAAAGCCTTCTCCCGCTCTTCTTTCAAGAACTCCTTTGTCACTCCAGGACAGATATGGTCCCAGGGCAAAGGCGCATCAGGTTGTCTTGTCCCCACCTCCCGGTAAGGATCGATACCCGTTTTCTGAAAGGCATCCATCCAGCGCTGGAAGTCGAAGGAGTCTGTCCAGCTGTCGAACTTGGCCCCATTGGTCCACGCCTCCCACAAAACCTGGGAGAGATTCCTCCCCCCCCGGGCGAAAACCGCCTCTATGAACGATATTTCTGGTTCTCTCCACTTCAGCCGTACACTCTTCCAGCGAATATGGTCTCGCAGGTAGTGAGATTTTTCCCTAAGCTGCTCCAGGCTCTCCTGGGCATCCCACTGGAACGGGGTATGGGGTTTGGGAGAAAACGGGGAAATACTGATATGTAAGCCTTTACCGCCCTGTCGTCTGCCGATGTGGACGATCTTCCTCACCAGATCCACTATCCCATCCAGATCTTCGTAAGTCTCGGTAGGAACGCCAATCATGAAATAGAGCTTGACCGATCCCCAGCCAGCGGAGTAAGCAGTTCTGATAGTCTCCAGAAGCTCTTTCTCGTCCAGGTTCTTATTGATCACGTCTCTGAGCCTCTGCGTTCCGGCTTCAGGGGCAAAGGTCAAGCCGGCCTTGCGAACCCCCTGAATCGACTGGGCCAGCTTCAGGGTGAAGTTGTCCATCCGGATAGAGGGAAGCGAGAGGGCCAATCTCCTGGAAGTCAACAAAGGGCTGAGTTGAGAGAGAAGTTGGCTAAGTTCACTGTAATCAGATGTAGACAAGGACAGCAGCGACACTTCCTCCCAGCCGGAGGCGTCGATTCCCTGGCTGATTTGCCCCACCAAATCGTCTACCGGCCTCTCCCGAACCGGCCTATAGGTCATCCCCGCACTGCAGAAACGGCAGCCACGGGTACAGCCCCGCATAATCTCCACCGACAGCCGATCGTGGGTGATCTGAGTTAAAGGGACCAGAGGATGAGGAGGATAGTTGTCCCTCTTCAGTTCGGCAACCCTGGCCCGGATGCGCTCACAGGCTGGAGGATCGGCAGAAAAAATCCCTTTGAAGTTGCCTTCACCGTCATAGTCTGCCCGATAGAGAGCGGGGATATAAATCCCCTCTATTGCTGCCAGTTGCCTGAGTTTCTCGGGTCTGCTTGTCCCTTGGGCCGTCTGCAACAAGTCAATGAGCTCCCCTAATACCTCTTCCCCATCACCTATAACAAAGGCGTCGAAAAAATCTGCCAAAGGCTCCGGATTAAAAGCGCAAGGGCCACCCCCTAAAACCAGAGGATCCTGTTCACCCCTTTCCTTTGACCATAGGGGAATCCCTGCTATATCCAGCATATTAAGAATGTTAGTGTAATTCAACTCATGCTGAAGGGTAAATCCCACTATGTCGAAACGGCAAAGCGGAGTAGCTGATTCCAGAGAGAACAGGGGGATATTCTCCTGGCGCATCAGTTTTTCCATATCTGGCCAGGGGGCAAATGTCCTTTCGGCCAGCGCGTCTGTCCGCTGATTAATGATATGATAAAGGATATGGAATCCGGTGTAGGACTGGCCAATCTCGTAGACATCTGGGAAGGCCAGCACCAGCTTGGTTTTCACCAGAGAATGATTTTTACAGATGACATTTAACTCATTGCCCAGATATCTGGCCGGTTTAGATACTAACGGCAGAATCCTCTCTATTCTTCCTCTCAACTCGCTCATATTTTCAAGATTAAGGATCCTCACATAAGCCTTCTGAAAGCTCTTTGCCCTTCTGGAGGGCTTTTTCGTTGAGTTCCAGCAGTTCCCATCGTCTCCGGGGCAGCACAGATTTAAGGCTTTGAACAACTGTGGGCAGGGCGACAATCCCGGTCCTGCCAACTAAAACGCCCAACATAACCATATTTGCTACCCGCAGGTTACCCAGTTGACTGGCAAGTTCAGTGACCTGCACTTTGACCACTTCCAGGTCGCTGCGCTGAGGGTCGCAAGAAACCAACGACTGATTGATAAAGAGTCTGCCCCGACGAATCATCCGGGGTCCAAACTTGACCAGCGAAGGTTCGTTCATTGCCACTAAGATATCTGGGTGGGTTACCAGCGGGGAAGCGATCTCCTCAGAGGAGATGACCACGGAGCAGTTAGCGGTTCCTCCCCGCATTGCCGGTCCGTAGGAGGGGAAGAAGGTGACCTGTTTGCCCTCTTCCATTCCGGCGTGGGCCAGCAGGGTTCCCATCAGGATAATCCCCTGGCCGCCGTGACCTGCGATGATGAGTTTGGTTTCCATAAGTGACAGAATTTGTTTCGTATAAAAACTTGCTGGAGATTGTCTCGATCAGTTTTCTGCTAATACACCATTGATGATAGGGTCATGATTTTGTATCCCTCATCTTCCTTTCCACTAAATCAATGACACCTTTAGCAAGATACATTGCCTCTTCTGCCTCCTGGGGATCATCGTAATACCGTGAAGGTACACCTCCAGGAAGCCCATTGGGATAGCGGGTGGGAATGTAGTATCTATCCAGTCTCTTGGCAGGTATAACTTCTTTAAAATCAGGGTCAATTTCAACTGCCATCTTTGACAACTCATCTATAGAATGGGTGTAAAATACTTCAACAGATTTGACTCTTAGAAAAAGATATGCCTTAAAAGCTTTTTCTGTCGCCTGTTGAAAATGGAACAGAGCAAGATAGAATCTCCCTCTTTTTCTCAACTCGTCTGCATCTTCAAATTCGTCCTTTGCCTGGGTAAACCATCTTAGAGATTCCTCTTTAGGTGGTCTTTTCATAGACGATTCTCCCCAAATTCACTATGTTCTGTAAAAAGCTACTTATCGGGAGGTTCTCTTCAAATTCTCTCAAGTTATAGACGATGATGTCAGAGCTAACTTCTCGTTTTACATCCCCATAAACTAACTTCATCCATTCCTTTCCACTCATTGCAGAGGGCATTATTACCAGCAAATCCAAATCACTATATACATCGATATCTCCCTTAGCGAACGAGCCAAAAAGGATGATTCTTAATGCACCGATATTTTTTAGTTGGTTTACAATTGAATCTAATGAAACCTGCAATTTTGTTTTTCTCTCTTCCTTTCTTCGCAGAATTTCCTTGACCTTGGACATTAGATTGCCTCAGTTATCTTCCAAGGCGAGTTCTAACTGTTCCCTTCGAGCTGCTCTTTGGATTTGAAGTATTTTAAGTGTAATTCCCATCTTTATCCTCGTGAATTCGGGCTCTTAAATTCCCCCAAGGGAAAGTAAGGGATCATCTTCTCATCGATCCACTTCATTGCCTCCACCGGGGTGAGGCCCCAGTTAATCGGACAGGGCGAGAGCACCTCTACCATTGAAAACCCCAATCCTTCCATCTGGACCTCAATTGCCCTGCGAATGGCCTTTTTGGTCTTCCTCACATTTGCCGGAGAGCTCACTGCGGTACGTATTAAGTAGGCAGAACCGTCTAAAGTGGCCAGAAGCTCACACAGACGAAGCGGATAGCCATCCCGCTTAAGGTCTCTGCCCAAAGGAGTGGTGGCTGTCTTCTGGCTGATCAGGGTGGTCGGTGCCATCTGACCTCCGGTCATCCCGTAAACCGCATTATTGACGAAGATGATAGTAATATTCTCACTCCGGTTGGCGGCGTGAATCACCTCGGCAGTTCCGATGGCAGTCAGTCCCCCATCGCCTTCGTAGCCGAGGATAATATGATCGGGTAGAACACGCTTCAAACCAGTGGCCACTGCCGGGGTCCGCCCATGAGCCGGCTGAACCATATCAAAATCCAAATAAAGGTCCAGATAGATAGCACAGCCCACCGGCGGAAACCCTATGGTTCGCTCACGGATACCCATCTCGTCCACTACCTCAGCCACTATCCGCTGGATTATCCCGTGACCACATCCGGGACAGTAATTGGTGGACACATCCTTGAAGCTCGCTGGCTTCCTGAACACCTTTGCCATTGGTTTCTCCGTACTCTCCGCCTCAGCTGGTTATCCATCTACAGTGATATCATCGTAGCATCCCATAAAACCCTTGTTGATTGAATGGTAAAAAGTCTCCACCATTGATTTTCAACGCAAAGTCGCAAAGACGCAAAGACGCAAAGAAAGAAGATACTTTCAAATAATCAGATAATTATGTCTCTTATTTTTTCTCTGCGCCTTTGCGTCTCTGCGTTAGATTTTGGACTTTTTACGAAAGGATCCTTGTTGCATTGATTTAGACAGATTCTGTCTAAATCTCTCTAAATCCACGCTTAAAGTCGGCTCACCCTTTCCAGTATCTCCTCTACGGTGGGAATCCCCCCACCCGTCCTGCCATAGAGCTGAACCTCACACCTGCCGTTCACCGCCAGCCTGACATCCTCAACCATCTGTCCCAAGCTCATCTCTACCACCAGGATGTTTCTCACATTCTTTGAAAGCTGACCTACGAATTCAGAGGGAAAGGGCCAGAGGGTGATGGGACAGCAGAGTCCGATTTTTACGCCCTGGGCTCGTCCCTGGATAACTGCCCCTCGAGCTATGCGAGCACAAGTGCCGTATGCAACGAGGGCAACTTGAGCATCGTCCAGCATAAAGCCCTCCCAGCGCATCTCTTCGGCCTGGATTTTCTCGTACTTCTCCTTAAGCTCCAGATTGTGCTTCTCCAGTTTGCCCTCTCCCAGAAATAGAGAACTGATCAGCCGAGGGGGACGGGCTTCCATATTTCCCACCGCCCAATCCTTGGGCGGTAGAGGAGAGAACTGGGGTGTTTTAAATTCCATAGGCTCAAGCATTTGTCCCAGGATAGCATCAGCTAAAACCATAGCCGGGTTGCGGTATTTGTCGGCCAGATGAAATCCCAGCATGGTAAGGTTGGCCATCTCCTGAACACTGTTGGGGGCAAGTACGATCACCCGGTAGTCACCGTGTCCTCCGCCTCTGGTAGACTGGAAGTAGTCCGACTGTGCCGGGGCGATATTCCCCAATCCGGGTCCCCCTCGGACAACACTGGCATAAAAGCAAGGCAGTTCTGCGCCGGCTAAGTAGGAGATACCCTCCTGTTTTAGACTGATGCCCGGACCCGAAGAGGAGGTCATTGCCCGCTGGCCAGCAGCGGCAGCACCGTAGACCATATTTATAGCTGCGATCTCGCTTTCTGCCTGAATAAATGTCCCTCCCACCTCTGGCATCCTCTTGGCCATATAGGCAGTAAGCTCATTCTGGGGCGTTATGGGATATCCGAAATAATAACGACAGCCTGAACGAATCGCTGCCTCAGCAATCGCGTCGTTGCCCCTCATTAATACTCTCTTGTCCAAAAAACTTTCCTCCTTTACTGCTCAATGGTAATTGCCAGATCAGGACAGACCAGTGCGCAATTCTGACAGCCGTGGCAGGCACTCTCATCGTCCACCACCGCTGGATGGTATCCCTTGGAGTTAAGCTCTGTAGAAATAGAGATCAATTCTAATGGACAGAAAGCGACGCAAAGTCCACAACCTTTGCACCATTCTTTATTTATGCAAACACCCATCTTTATGTCCTTCAGTCTCTCGATTTTCCTTTGAAACTATAAAATATAACAAATTCGCTCTCAGGAAGCAAGCATTTTTGTAGTGTCAGGAAGTTAGTCAAAAATTCAACTCTACGAACATCCGGACATTGACCCAGTAGTTTTCGCTCTATCAAAGGCTATCAATTACAGCAACCAGCGTCGATAGAAAGAAGGTGCACCCTGGAGTTGTGAGTGCACCTTCTCAAAACAGGAGTCGTCCTATTCTTGATGAAGTTATTATAGTGGCCGGTGAAGAACCTCTTTAAGGAGTTTCCCCGGTTTGAAATGGGTCTTTCTCCGGGCAGGAACATAGATAATCTCACCAGTTCTGGGATTCCTTGCTGCCGGTTTGGGTTTGGTCTTCTTCACCTCAAAAACGCCAAAGCCTCTGATCTCAATCCGATTACCATCACACATAGTCTCCCGCATGGCAGTGAATAACGCGTCCACTACCGGGGCGACATCGCTCTTTTTCCGGCCTGCAATAGCACTTACTCTTTGGGTCAGATCCTTTTTGGTAGTAGTCATTTACGACCTCCTTTAACAAACTGTTTAGCGGCTTACCATCAGACCATTCTCCGATACGATTATGCCTCCTTAGAACCACTACATGATCTCCCTCCTGTTTTTAGAAATTCTGGTTGCTGCCATGTTGCCTCTTCGATATTCTCTGCAAAACTTCCCTATCCCAAAATCACTTCCCCGACGAAAGGTAAAGCTCTTTCCAAAGGGGAAAATCCTTGCTTATCCTTCAATACTTCCGAAGCCTCAAAAACTACTTTAGCTTAAGATAAAACAGAACGGGAAAGATGTCAAGTAAAATTTATCAAAAAATGCAAAAAATATTCATCTTAAACTATAAAAACAAGGTATTAGTCTATTAAACAGTTGGTTATATAAGCTCAGCTATCTGAACGGCATTCAATGCTGCTCCTTTACGCAGATTATCGGAGACAATCCACAGAGCCAGACCGTTTTCGGTGGAGAGATCCTCCCGTATCCTTCCCGCAAAGGTATCGTCCTTACCCTCTGCCTCGACAGCCAGGGGATAAAGCTGACGGCCAGGATCGTCCAGAACGGTCACCCCGGGAGCAGCGGCAAGGATCTCTCTGGCCTGCTGGGCGGTGAGTTTTCTATAGGTTTCTATGTTCACCGCCTCCGAGTGGGCCACAAACACCGGCACCCGCACGCAGGTGGCCGTGAGTTCGATGGATTGGTCTCCCATTATCTTCTTGGTCTCGTTAACCATCTTTGTCTCTTCCTCGGTGTAACCATTGGGGCCAAAGGCGTCCCTCTGGGGAATCTGAGGCAAGACATTAAACGCAATCTGATGAGGAAACACCTCATTTTTTGCCCTTTCACCATTTAGCACAGCCTGCGATTGTGTCTTCAGTTCAAGACTGGCCTTGAGTCCAGCACCAGAGACCGCCTGGTAGGTGGAAATCACCGCCCGTTTGACCCCAGCTGCATCGTGTAAGGGCTTCAGCACTACCACCAGTTGAATAGTGGAGCAGTTAGGATTGGCGATGATCCCCTTATGTCTCTTGATCTCCTCTGGGTTCACTTCCGGCACCACCAGCGGCGTCTCCGGGTCCATCCTGAAGGCACTGGTGTTGTCAATCACCACCGCTCCAGCCTTCACCGCATGGGGGACAAACCAACGGCTTATTGCACTGCCTGCTGAGGAGAGTACAATATCAATCCCCTGAAAAGAGCTCTCCTTCAGTTCTTCCACGGGGATCTCTTCTCCTTTGAAAGGAAACCTTTTCCCTAACGAGCGAGCAGAGGCCAACAGTCTCAATCTGGCCACGGGGAAATCTCTTTCTTCCAGGATCTGCCTCATCACCTGCCCGACGGCTCCGGTTGCACCAACGATAGCTACATTGTACCCCATATTTCTGTAACCTCCTGTCGGTTTATTCCAGTTCGAAGGTTTTGTGTAGGGCCTTCACTGCATCTTCTACTTCAGATTTGCGCACCACGCAGGAGATTTTTATCTCCGAAGTGCTGATCATTTCAATGTTAATCCCTTTCTCTGCCAGGGCCTGGAACACCTGGGCGGCCACTCCGGAGTGACTGCGCATTCCCAGTCCCACAACAGATACCTTGGCGATGTCGTTATCGGCTACCACATCTTTAAATCCCATCTCATTTCTCAATTTTTCAATAGACCCCAAGGCCTGGAGCAGTTCTGATTCAGGAACAGTGAAGGACATATCGGTGGTGCCGCTGTCGCTCACATTCTGGATAATCATATCTACATTGATATTAGCCTGGGCAAGAGCGCCGAATATTCTGGCCGCCACCCCGGGACGGTCAGGGACTTCCCGAATGGTCACCTTGGCCTCACCATCGTCATAGGCTATCCCTCTTACCAAAAGCTCTTCCATCTGTTTCTCCTCTTCTTTTACCATTGTGCCTGGATTTTGGTTGAAACTGGACCGAACATGAAGCAGTACCCCACACTGTTTAGCCATTTCAACCGAGCGGGTGTGCAGCACCCTGGCCCCGGAGCTGGCCAGTTCAAGCATCTCATCGTAAGAGATAACATCCAATTTTCTTGCTCGGGGAACAATCCGGGGGTCAGCGGTGTAGATGCCATCGACATCGGTCAGAATCTCGCACCTCTCAGCTCCCAGGGCGTAAGCCAGCGCCACTGCTGTAGTGTCCGATCCCCCTCTGCCCAGGGTGGTGACCTCGTGTTCGGGGCTCACCCCTTGAAAACCTGCTATGACAACTATTTTCCCCTTGTTCAACTCCTCTTTGACCCGGTGGGAGCGAATGTCCTTAATCCTGGCCTTGGTGTGGACGGTGTCGGTCACAATGCCACTCTGGGAACCAGTAAAGGAAATAGCAGCAAATCCCATAGAGTTTATGGCCATCGACAACAGGGCCATTGCTATCCTTTCCCCAGAGGAGACTAACATATCCAGTTCCCGTCCGCTGGGCCGGTCGGTGATTTTAGTCGCCAGATTAAACAGTTGGTCGGTGGTGTCACCCATCGCAGAGGTCACTACTACTACATCGTGCCCCTTCTTCTTCACAGAGATAATCCGCAGGGCCGTTCTTTTGATCAGCTCAGGCGTAGCCACCGAGGTGCCTCCGTATTTCTGAACTATCAGACTCATCTATCCCTCCAAACCGATAAATCGCTGAATTAATCGGTGTCCTTTTTGAATTCTTAAACTTCCTTTCTCTGCCTCTGCTTCGGTGAATGCCAACATATCGTCCGGACTTATCTCCGCAGAGAAAATCGCCACCGGCACCGGCTCCGGGGTGTGAGTCCTCACCGCCACCGGAGTGCGATGATCGGGCAAAACCATAATTCGGAACCGGCCGAGGTCAGGCAAACCCTCCAACACCTTTCCCACCACCAGATGGTCAAACTGCTCGATCGCCCGGATCTTTGCCTGTAGGTCTGCATTGTGGGCTGCCTCATCGGGCGCCTCCACGTGGAGATAGACTAAATCCAGCTCACGAAGGGCATCTAAGGCATATTGGGCCTTGCCGGAGTAGTTGGTGTCTAAATAGCCGGTGGCACCGGGAACATTGATTACTCTGAGGCCGGCAGTTAGACCAATGCCCTTTATCAAGTCCACTGC